>JAHFDX010000143.1 GCA_023248785.1 Myxococcales bacterium | reverse complement strand
GAAGGGCAGTTGCGACGAACGGACCCATGCCCGATCTGTATGTGAATGATCCCGCTAAGGGCGCAATGGGTCAGACGCTCGCGATTTCCGATGCCACTATTAAGCTCACGTACACGCTCGTGGCGGCGCCATGGATGGGTGTGAAGCGCGTCAACATCTATCGCAACGGTGTCATTGCGAGGTCGCTCGACATCGATGAAAGTCGGGATCTTTCGCGGTCGCCCATCCGCGACACCCTCGATATTCCGCTCGCTACCGACGCGAAGGGAAACCCCATCGACAGTTGGTTTGCTGTGGAAACCGTGGGTTCACACTCGATGTTTCCTCTCGTGAAGGCACAAGAACTTCCGCCGCTTCTCATCACGGATGCAGTGGCTTCACTCGCAGGCCCGCTCGGCTTGAGCAGCGATCAGTTTGGCGCGCTTCGCCCGGCGGAAACGTTCGCGGTATATCCGTACGCAATCACAAACCCGGTTTGGGTCACGGTATCCAACCGGCCTTTTGCGCCGCCCGGAATTGTTCCTATCGATGTTCTCAATCGCCCCGAGAACGATCCGAAGGTTCATCAGATGCCGCCGGCGGGTGCGTCTGCGATGATGGTGCGTAAGGTTCTGCGCGAAAGTAAAATGACGCTGCGCAAGGAGCCAGGAAAACGCAGCGTCCCGCTCTTCTATCCGCGCCATGACAATCCTTTTGATGTGCGCAAGGTCATGAACCGCCTTGGACATCTGCGCGGGGGTCACGCAGAATGAGCAGATGAGCGGCAGTTTCTCAGATTTGGAGCACGATCACCTGACGGTCTTTCGCATGATGCTTGAGATCGAGCGCATCATGGGGGACCTGCGAGCGGGTCGCGCAACGCTCGTCGTGGTGAGCGACGAGCTTCTTGAGGCGCTCACATCGTTAGAGGGCGACGTACTCGGACATTTCGCGCGCGAGGAAGCAGCGCTCTTCCTCGAACTTCGCAAGACCCTCCCGGAACTTGCGTTGTCGGTAGACGCGCTCGAAAGCGGGCACGATCGAATCAGCGGACTCACGGCGCGCCTCGTTCACGCGCTTCACTCATCGGTTGCAGATTTCACGCAGGTCGAGATCATGTTCGACCGTCTTCGGCGCGAGTACGAACAGCACGTCGTGGACGAAAAGAACCTGCTCGACGTCGTACGCAAGAAATTGCCAACCGAAGAACGGGTGCGGCTGGCGAAGTTGATGGAAGGGCTGTAGGGATCCCTCACTTCTCTCGCTTTCGTATCCCGCCCACGACGGTGCCCTCTGCGATGTTGTGGTTCGCTTCCTTGTAGGCCGCGATCATTGTTTTCAGAGTCTCGGGTTCCGCCCTCGCCAAGTTCTTGAGCTCACCCGGATCGTCCATCAGGCGATAAAGCTCAAAGCGCTCGTCTTCCTCGAAGGCGATGAGCTTCACGCCATTGCGCAAAAACGTTCGGCGCCTCTTGTTGAAATCGTCCTTTGGAAGATCACAAATCACGTCACGCTCCGACCCAAGGCCACCGTAAAGTTCCGCGCGCAGGCTTTGACCACGCAAACCTTGCATCGTGGTTTGCCCCATCAGATCGAGGACGGTTGGTACCAAATCAATGTGACTTCGTGCGGTCTCGATGTTTCGTGGTGCGACGCCTGGAATGCGAAACATCCACGGAACGTGCACGAGCACGTCATACAGCTCGAAGGCATGGCGCGAGAGGCTGTGCTCTCCAAACGCTTCACCGTGATCGGCGGTCAATAGGATCGCTGTCTTTGTCGCCCACGGTTGCTGGTCGATATAGTCGAGCAACTTTCCGACCCAAAGGTCGGTATAGAAGACTTCTTGGTCATAAAGGTCACGCAGTTTGGAACCCCAACGAGGCGCTTCCGTGTGCGACTTGTACTCGTCGTGCGGGTCCATGAAGTGAAACCACGCGAAGAACTGCTTGCCTGTCAAAACGGAGTCACTCAGCATCTCAATCGCGAGCGGCGTGAGCTTGTGGCTCGTGACGTGAGGATCGGTTTGGGGATCGAACGTGATTCCTGGCACGAGCTTCCATGCTTGAAAACCTTGGTCAAAGTTCGCGACGCCCTTACCGAGGTAGGCGTGTGCATGACCTGCGACACATGGGATGTTCGCAGCACCCAGGTGTTCGCACATGAACGTGTTCTTGTCTGTGTAACGTGTAAAAAAAACGCCCGTGCGTTCGAGTTCCGAGGGATAGCGTCCCGCGAGCAGGGCGGGGACACTTTTGGAAGTCGACGAGGAAAGGGAATAGGCGTTCTTGTAACTGACGGTTGTCTTTGCAAACTCACTTAGGCGAGGAGCGATGGGGCGTTCGTACCCGACCCACGGCATGTCCGCGCGCAGACTGTCGATGGTGATGAGGATGACGTTGAGGGGTTCAGGCGGCGCGACCATAGGCTTCGCTTGTTGGGAAGCTACTGTTGGAGGCGGTGCCATCGCCGACGTTGAGATGCTCGCAGTCATCGTCGGGGAAGGATACGGAGACCTGGTTGATTTGCCTTCGCACGAAAAACCGAACAATCCAGCGAGCACGATCGCCGCTCGAGCACAGTCGTGATAGGGCGCTGTGCGAGCCATGTTGCCTTTTGTGTTCTTCGATGAATCCAAGATGTTCGGCGCACACGCGTGGGGACTCATGTGTGCGTTGGGTTACTTCGCTTGGGATTACGTGGCAACCCGTCGCGTTAAACAACTCGGCTACGACGCTCGCACGTTCGGGTCATTCACAGCGTGGACGTTTCTTTCGTGTGCCTTCTTCGCACATGCGCTCGACAGCGTATTTTACCATTGGGACGACCTCGTCCGCAGACCTCACTCGATCTTCTTCGTGTGGGAAAATTCGAGCTCGATGGGCGGTATCATCGGCGCCATTGTTGGAGCGATTGGCTGGAGGTTCATCACCTTTCGCAAACAAAACCGCTTCAGTATGGGTCTTCGTAAGGCGCGGCTTCCCATCCTTCCATACGCCGACATGATGAGCGCCACATTTCCGGTAGCGATGACATTTGGGCGCCTCGGATGCGCAGTCATTCACGATCATCCAGGTGTTCTCGCGCCCGTTGGAACATGGATTGCTCATCGATGGCCAACCTCGGGCGACGAAGGCGTGACCCGACACTTCGGCCCCGTGTCGGTCCAATTTGGTGGAAGCGAAACGCGCTACGATCTGGGTACCGTTGAGTTCTTCTACGTCGCAGTGATTGCCATCGCTTTTGCGCTAACGTTTTCGCGCAACCTGCGCGTTGGAACCTACACCGCGATCGCGTGCATGGTGTATCCACCCGCTCGCTTCGTGATGGACTTTTATCGCCTGACCGATGCGCAGGGAGGCGATGTGCGCCACGGCTCGCTTACGTTTGCTCAGTACGCCAACATCGCGATGTTCGCACTCGGTGTGTATATCGCGGTGCGCCTCGTTCGGGATGCGGCGTTTGGTCGAGACACATCGCTTCTAGTAGTTGGTGCGAACGATATTGCCGTGAAGTCAGTGCCCGCCGTCCTTCAACGCGGTGACTAAGCCGAGCAGTGTTTTCTTCGCATCGCCGAGAACCATCATTGTGTTCGGAAGGAAAAAGAGCTCGTTTTCGACTCCCGAGAAGCCTGCATTCATGCTTCGCTTCAGCACAATGATCGAGCGCGACTGTTCGACGTTGAAGACTGGCATGCCAAATATTGGGCTCTTGGGATCCTTCTTTGCAGCCGGATTCACGACGTCGTTTGCGCCCACGATGAGCACGGCATCGGTGCGTGCGAAGTCGTCATTGATGTCGTCGAGATCGAAGAGCTTGTCGTACGAAACGTTGGCTTCTGCGAGCAGGACGTTCATGTGCCCCGGCATGCGTCCGGCTACCGGGTGAATGGCGTACTTCACGCTAACGCCGCGTTTCTCGAGTGATGCTGCGAGATCGCGCACCGCGTGCTGCGCTTGTGAAACTGCCATCCCGTAACCCGGTACAACGATGACGGCCTGTGACGCCATGAGCACTTGTGCCGCGTCGTCGACGGTTGCCTCGTTGAATGGCTGTGCTGCGCCGCCCGCGGGGGCCGTGCCTGGATCGATCTGCGTACCGAACGCGCCGAAGAGGACATTGGCGAACGAGCGGTTCATCGCCTTGCTCATCAGGAGTGACAAAAGAATCCCCGACGATCCGTCGAGCGCGCCGGCAATGATGAGAACGGGGCTGTCGATTGCAAAGCCAGTCGCGCACGCTGCGAGACCGGCGTACGAGTTCAAGAGTGAAATGACGACGGGCATGTCGGCACCGCCAATCGGGAGTATCGCCATGACCCCGAGCGCGAGACCCGTACCGCAGATTGCGTAGAAGAAGGGAGCACTACCGGGCGAGAAAATCAGAAAACCGAGCACGCCAAGCGAGGCAAGAAAGAGCCCGATATTGACGTAATTCTGCCCTTTGAATGTGATCGGCGCGCCCGAGATGATCCCTTGGAGTTTCCCGTACGCCATGATGCTGCCGGTGAACGTGAGGAAGCCGAGGAACGACTCGAATCCGACGGCGCCCATCTTGAACGGAGCAATGTGAGATCCGTGATTGTAGTATTCCGAGACGCCGACCAACGCCGTTGCGAGTCCGCCGAATGCGTGCGAAAACGCAATGCGCTCCGGCATCTTTGTCATCGGGATCTTGAGCGAGATCGCCGTGCCAATCAGAGAGCCAATGATGAGGCCCCCAATGATGAAGGAGAAGCTGACGATCTCTTTGTTCATCAGTGTGGCGACAACCGCGATGAACATGCCTAGCTCGCCGAGTAGGATTCCGCGGCGCGCCGACTGCGGGGAGCTCAAACCCTTGAGGCAGAGAATAAAAAAGATCCCCGCGATGAGGTATGAGCCGTCGGCGAGGGTTGACCTTAGTGCGTCGCTCATTTCGAGCCGCCGTCTCCGCCCGGGCCGCGCTTCTTGAACATGCGAAGCATGCGATCGGTGATCATGAATCCACCAACAACGTTGATGGTCGCGCACACGACGGCAACGAAGCCCATTACCTTGCTCGCCATCGCGTGCTCGGATCCCGCCGCGACGAGCGAGCCGACGAGCGAAATCCCGCTGATCGCGTTTGTGCCCGACATAAGCGGCGTATGAAGGAGTGGTGGCACCTTGCCGATGACCTGGTAACCAACGAAGCTCGCCAACGCGAAAATGTAGAAGCCAAGGAACAGGTCGTGACCGCTCATGGACTCGCGCTCTCCTTCTTGTTTTTCACGCTCTTTACGCCGGCGTGGACAATCTCCCCGCTGTGAGTGATCACGCAACCGGCCATGATTTCTTCCTTGAGGTCGATGGCGACCACGCCGTCCTTGGTGATGTGAAAGAGGAGTTTCTCCATGTTGCGTGAGTACATTTGGCTCGCGTGCATGGCGAGGCGACTTGGAAAGTTGACCTCACCGATGATCGTAACGCCGTGTTTTTCGACGACTTTACCGGGTTCTGTGAGCTCGCAGTTGCCCTGTTGTTCGGCTGCGAGATCCACAATGACGGAGCCGGGTTTCATTGAGGCGACCATCTCTCTGCTCACAAGGATCGGCGCACGCTTTCCCGGAATAAGCGCCGTTGTAATGCACACGTCGGCCTTCGCGATGTGCTGTGCGATCGCTTCGGTCTGTCGCTGCTTGTCGGATGCGGAGACTTCTTTCGCGTAGCCGCCTGCGGTCTGTGCATCCTCAACTTGATCGACCTCGACGAACTTCGCGCCAAGGCTTTCGACTTGCTCTTTGACAACTTTGCGCACGTCGAATACCTCCACCACGGCGCCTAGGCGTCGCGCGGTGCCAATGGCAGAAAGCCCGGCGACGCCCGCGCCGAGAATCAACACACGCGCGGGTGCGATCGTCCCCGCTGCGGTCATGAGCATTGGGAAAAACCTCGGCAGCGCGGTGGCCGCCATGAGCACTGCCTGGTACCCCGCTGCTGTGGCCTGGGACGAGAGCACGTCCATCATTTGCGCAACGGTGGTGCGCGGGATCATGTCTGCAGCAATCGATGTGATATTTCGGGCGGCGAGCGCGTGCACGAGCTCAGTGTTCACGAGTGGATAAAGAAGGCTCAGAAGGACGCTGCCCTCTTTCAATTTGGCAACCTCGTCGAGTGTGGGAACGCGGATTTTTACAACACCGTCGGAAGAGCCGAAGAGCGACTCCACGCTATCGACAACCGTCGCTCCGAGTGCCGCGTAGTTGGCGTCGGCTAGGCAAGACGCAACCCCGGCGCCGGCTTGCACGGACACGTCGAGTTTCTTTGCCGCGAGGCGCTTTACCGATTCGGGCACAAGCGCCACACGGAGCTCGCCTGGAAACGTTTCTTTCGGGATCGCCAGTCTCATTGCGTTTTCCGGCGCATAGCGGCCTCGACCCTACGGAGTTGCGGGCGGCAGTCAAGTTTGGCGTCGCTCGGCGCTACCGACGAACAATGAAGCCCGAAAGGTGCCGTGCCTGCCGAACGAACACAATGATGATGATGGCAAGGCTGAGCAGGCCCATGGTCAATGTGACGGCGCCCATCGCAAGGCCAAGATCGCGCGCAGCATAAATGTAACTACATGCGAGCACAATTCCCAGCGCCTGCGAAAAACGGGTTACGATGCGTCCATCTGGCTCGGGCCGGCCGCGAACCGCATCGACGCGCGAGAAGAACAGGTGAACCAGGACCACGTACATCATCGAGCTTATGTACGCACTGCCGTCGAAAATTTCGACGCTCAAGAAAAAATCGTAGGCCCCATGCATGACGACGACAAAAGCCAAGTCGCGCGCGGGCCTTCCGTCGCGCGCGGTGCCTTGAGCAAGGTCGTAAACTGCAAGCGCTGCAATGGCTGTCAGCGACATGTGAAGGAAGTTCGCTGTCAAAAACCGTGCGAGAACGATCGACCCCGAGCCAGCGGCAAATTTCTGGATGTTCTCCACGGCTGCGAACCCCAAGCCAACGAGGGAGCCAACCGTCATTACTTCAAGTCGATCGCGACGACGCTTCAGCCAGGGAATGAGTGGCAGCACAAGGAGCGTCTTGCAGAGCTCTTCTCGAAGCCCAACCCCGAAGACATAAAAAATGAGATCGGCCGCGACGTCGGCCTTCGGGTGAAATCCTAGGGAGTCCTCGATGGCAATGAGCGTGTCTGTTGGGAGAATGCTGAGGACGCCAAGCGCTATTGCGAGGCCATAGATCAGTCGCCGTCGCCGAACGGGCTCATAGGACTTTCCCAGCGTGAATCCGAATAACGCCCAGACGATGCCGGAAACGAGCGCTAAAAGTAACGGGCCAAGTTTCGATTCAGTGAAGTTTGACGCCAGCGCCCACAAGCTTGCTGCGAACCACCTGTGGTCGTGCATTGCCAAACGGTGTCGCGCATAAGCATGCAGCCTGAGGGACTGCCCATCTAGGGCAGCCCGCAGATCATCCCAAGCGCCGAGTTCGACGAGCAGATGCGCGCCTTGGAAAAAATCGTCTCGACGTTCAGGAAAGAAACGGCCTTCGCGCACCAATCGAAGCGCAGCGGTGCGTATATCTTTGCGTTGCATCGCAACGCGACCCAGCACGTGGTTCGCGAACCTGGGCGGAGGCGTTCGTCCGGCTGCCTCGGTAATCTCGGTGTCGATCGCCGCGTCAGGCTTTGTTACAAACACCCGCCAATAACGGGCTGGAATCGCAAGGTCGCTGGACAACTCGGGCTTTTCTAGGTGCACATCGATCTCGGCCTCTGGCACCACGAACTGAACTTCGTAGCCGCGTTCGTCGAGTGCGCCTTCGCGAAGCTGTTCGCGCAGCTTTGCGATCTCAGCGTGATGGCGCAAGAATTCCATGAGCAGTAGAAAGTCGGCAGGCTGCTTTTTTACGTCGTCCCAATACGCGCGTTCGGCCTCGCCGTGATGCCCTTCGGCTTCGAGCTGCTGCGCGCGTCCCCACGCGACATCCGATGGGCGCAGTGTGTGAAGGGCAAATGCGATCGGAATGCTAATGACCCAGCAGAAAAGGACCCACCCCACGACGCGTCGCCACAAAGGGTCTGGCACCAGCGCGGCAAACGCGTGCTTGATGTAAAGGACCGCGATTTTCACGAGGCAGCAGCCAGTATGCGCGATGCATTCGAGCCCGTCTACGAAGCCGAAAACGTCGTCCCGTACGAGCGCGCCCAAATTGTGCGATAG
>JAHFDX010000142.1 GCA_023248785.1 Myxococcales bacterium | reverse complement strand
CGAGAGTGACAAATCATGTTCGTACCAAAGCCGCATTACCGAAGCCACGATGGCCATGAAGGGCGGCAACAAAGAGAGCATCATTCACGAAATCGACAACCAAACGAAGCGCTACCAGTCGTTCATCACGGCTGAGCATGCGGGCGAGTCGAAGTTCGAGTGCGCAAATCGCACCTCGCAGCTGCTTACCGAAACGGCCATGGCATGGCACATCGAGGCTGTGGGATCGGGCGGTCAACGGGGCACTGGCGATCGCCGTACCATGGACGCGTCGGCTGCTCTTTATAAGCGCGTCACGGAGCTTTGGAAGGCGGACGACTACTCGAAGTTCACGTTCCCTCGCCTTGTGAAAGAAGACTGGCCATCCATTTATCGCATTCGTTACAACATGGCCGACCTGCTGTATGCGCAGGAGCGTTGGGCCGACTGCGGGCCCGCGTTTGATGGTGTTGTTCTTGAGAATCCAGAAGCCCCTGAGGCTGCGGAAGCTGCGTACGCCGCGTCGCTCTGTTACCAAAAGACGTACCTGAACGAGCACGCTAAAGCTGGCGACCGCAAAGGCACAGGCGCGAAGTTCGTGCTCGATGCATCGACGCTGAAGGACGAAACGGCCAAATACGCCACCAAAGAGCTGAGCAAGGCCCAACAAGACATGGTGGCCTCGTTTAGTCGCTATGTCTGTTACATTAAGCCGAAGCCGGAAGATGCCGAGCGCATGAAGGAGCTCGTCGAGGTCAAATACGCACGCGCGTATACGTACTTCGAGCAGCATCACTGGGAAGAGGCGGCACTCATCTTTCGCGACATTTCGACGAATCACGCGGACAACGAACGCGCGGGCAGCGCATCGCAACTCTATCTAGAGTGCCTTAACATTCTCATGTTCCATACGACCCCGAAGCGTTCGGCGTGCGTGGACAACATGGGAACCGATGTGCCTAAGTTCATCGAACTGTTCTGCACCGGCGACAAGGCCAACAAGAACAGCGACACCTGTACGACGCTCGCGAAGGTCAACTGCGACATTCAACGTTTGCAAGCGCAACGAATTGTCGAAGAGGCTGACAAGGGCGCTTCGAACGCGATCGAACTCTACGAAAAGGCAGGGCAGGCGTACCTCGATCTCTGGGAGAAGTACGGCGCCGCGCCTATTCGTAACAAACAACCGACACAATGCGAGAAGCTCGACGAAATCGTGTACAACGCCGCCAGATCGTTCCAGGCGGGTCGTCTCGTTGCAAGCGCAATCAAGACGCGTATGGTCCTTCTTAATCCGCAGTACGGCATGGACACTTCGCCTCTCGCGAAGAAAGCCATGTACGAAATTGGCGGCAACTGGCAGGCCATTGCTGTCTACGACCAAGCCGCAGAGTGGTACGAGCGTTTCGCGAAGGCGAACAAGGCGGAGAAGAATGCCGACAGCGCGCTAAGCGATGCCATCGTTCTTCGACTTGGCTTGGGTCAAGAGAGCGAAGCGATTTCAAGCGCGAAACTCTTCCAAACGAATTACCCGAAGAGCAAGGCGAAGGCCGCGCAAATTGCGTACGCGGTTGGCGCGCACTACGCGGAGCAAGAGCGTTGGGACCAGTGCAAGCAAGCGTTGCAGCAGTCGGCACGAACGATTGAGGAAGCACCGCTCGACATTCAGTTGCAAGCGCACGCAACACTCGGTCGATGCCAAGAAAGATCAAAAGGTGGAGCAGCCGCTCGAGGTGAGTACAAGAAGGTGCTCGGCCTCTGGGGCGACGGAGCGTCTGCCATCAAGAAGATCGAAAGTGAATACAAGGACGAGCCGGAAGACCAGCGGCAGCGTCGCTTGGGCCGAGCCCTCGAGGCGGTCGGTGAAGCGCTCTTTATCGAAGTGACCGATCGCGAGGCGAAGGAAGTCGATACGATCAAGTTCCCGACGTACCAGGGCTCTGGAGCAAAGGACGACGTTTCAAAACACATCAAAGATAAGATCGCACCCTGGTTCGAGAAGAAGCAGAAGGCGATCAGCGAAGTCGAGAAAGATTACGGTCGCATCCTCGAACTTAAACCTGCGCCCCCGCCAAAGTGGGTTATCGCAGCGGCTTCTCGCGCAGGTCTGATGTGGGGCTCCTTCGTAACGGAATTCCGTCGTGCGCCCATTCCAAAGAAGTGGGAACAGGATCCGGAAATCCGCGGCGCGTACTTCCAGGGCATCGACGAAAAGTCGGCACCGTACAAGGAGAAGTTCGCAAAGCCCGCACTCAAGCGCTGTCTCGACGAAGCTGTGAAGTTCCAATATTTCGACGAGCACTCGCGCGCGTGCGAGCAGTGGCTTTCTGAAAACTACAAGAAAGAGTACCACATCGTCGACGAGCTCCGCGGCGCCGCCACGCGTGCCAACAACGTACTCGACGAACGTAGCTCACCTCTCAAGGTGGGCGGACAGATGTGGTCGCCCTCCGCTGCCGACAAGGCAGCAACGGAGAAGGCGGCCGCGTCCGACAAGAACGCCAAGAGTGAGCCCACGAACTGAGGAATGACCATGGCAACCCGATTTGTAACTAACATTGGTCTATTAAGCTTGTTCGTCCTCGCGGGGTGCGGAGGCGGAAGTCCAGCTGCCAACGCGCTCGCAACAACAACTGGGCCAAAGACGACAGACGGAACCGCGGTTGCCAAAGCAGCTGCGGCGAACTTCCAGGCAGCGTTCGACTCCTTTCTCGCCCACGACCGCGCGAACGATTGGAACGACGCAAACTGCGCGCAAGTGGCGAAGGCTTTTGAGGACGCTGTTGGCGAGCAGCCCAACAAGAAGTTCGCGGAGGCGCATTACAACGCGGGTCTTTCGTACCAGCGTTGTGACAACGACAAGGAAGCGAAGGAAGCGTTCCAAAAGTCGCTTGGGGACGATCCGAAATTTCACCACGCACAGGCCGCGCTCACGCTCTACAAATTCAAGGATGACAACAACATCGACGCGGCTATTGCCGCGCTTGAAGATGTTGTGACCGCGGCGCAGTTCCAAAATGTGCCCGCGCTCGTAAACCTTGCCATGCTCCAGATCGAGCGCGACAGCGACAAGATTGGTGCGAACTGCAAGACATTCGCGGGCTCTGGGAAAGACCGCAAGGAAGTGGAGCTGAAGGACTTCGAGTGCGCGAAGCTGAATCTGCAGCGCGGGCTGGCCATCGACGACAGTTACATGCCCGCGTTCAATCAACTCGCGCTCTACTACTTCAAGGGAGCGAAGAAGCGTGCAACCGCGAAGGAAGCGGCGCTTGCGGAGAAAGCTGCGAAGGCTGGAAAAGAGAAGAAGCCGGCGAAAAAGGTGGAGAAGGCAAAGGCCAACGACAAGGGCGTACACAGGGTTGTAGCCGCAAAGGAACGCCACATTGACGTGCAGGCGCTCGAACTGGCGGCGCTTGTGTGCTCGCAAGCGATTCGGAAAAATCCGAAATACGCGCCAATTTACAACACTCTTGGGCTTATCTCGAGTGAGCTCGGCCAGATCAACGGCGCCGTCACGGCCTTTCAAAAGGCGGTCACGCTCGACTCGCATTTCTTCGAAGCCCAGATGAATCTCGCCGCAGTGAATCTATCGTACCGAGGATTCGACCGCGCACAGCAGGCTTACCAAAAGGCGCTCGAGTTCAAGCCGAAGGACTACGAGGCTCATCTTGGGATGGCCCTCGCACTGCGGGGCCAGATCAACGAAACCAATTACGACAAGCAGATCTCGGCGGTTCAGGCAGAGCTCGATCAGTGCAAGAGCATTGATGCGAATCGACCCGACGCGTACTTCAACGAGGCAATCCTCACTCAGGAGTACAAGGCAAACTCCGGTGGGGGATCTGACAAGACGCTTGTGCAGCTCGATGCGGCCGAGGCCCTCTACAAGACGTTCATGGAAAAGGCGGGCGACAATCCGAAGTACGCGGAGACCTCAAAGCGTGCGAAGGACCGCATCGAGGACATTGGTACTACGAGGCAGTTCCTCAAGGATTCGGCGGCTGCCGCGGCAGCAACGCCACCACCCACCGCGCCGGCCTCCGCTGCGCCCGGACCTGCTCCGGACAACCAACCTGCGCCTGCGCCGGCTCCTGGACAGCCCGTTCCAGCGCCAGCTCAACCACCGACGGCTCCTCATTAGATGACTAGCCGACCATTGGAAGTAACGAGGGAACCTTTCGTCTCGAGTGGCTGTCAGACTGGTAGGTCGCCAAAGAATCGGGCATTGACCTACATCGAATCGGGAAGTACACTGCAACTGTAATTTTAGTGCATTTTTCCAAGGAGACTGGAACATGGCACGTGCAATCAAAGCGACTTTGGCGGTTTTTGCTATCGGTGTGGCTCTAGTTTCCAGCTCGGCGTTCGCGCAGGGCAAAGATAAGGACAAGGGCGAAGTAAAATCCTCGGAAGCGAAAGATGGCTACGGATACGAATTCCGCGACGACCCGCTTGCGGCGGGAGGGTTCAGCCCGAACGATGCGACAATTCGGGTTCGGGTTCGGCCACCGAGAGTAACGCTTATTCGTCCACGCACGTCGTTCGTGCCGGAGATGCTCAAGTCGGTGGAAAATATCTGATTTACGCTTCGTCTGTCGACGTGGCGGTTGGCTGAAGGCGGCATCCAAAGAGGTCTCGAAAGAAGATGGAAGGCGATACGAAAGCGAAGTTCGCACTCACGTTTGCGATCTACCGAGGGGACGAGTTGCTCCGCCGCGAGAAGGTGGCGCAAGACATCGTCAAGGTTGGCAAGGATCCGCGCAGCCACCTTCGGGTAGACGACGAACTTTCGTCGCGCATGCACGCCGTAATCGAGGTGGCTTCGCCGAACGATGTCACGTTGATTGACCTTGGCAATGAACCGGGGACGCAAGTCAACGGCCAGCGGGTCAACAAGTGCAAGTTGAAGCCGGGCGACGCAATCACCATCGGTGGCACGCGCATCCTGCTCGAGGCCGTGCAGGAGGCAGGAGCGCCATCCGAGCAGACGCAAATCGCACCTGTGCCCGTCATGGCGGCAAGTGAACCGCCGCCAGCTAGCGCGGGTGGCTCAAATCCGTTTGCGCCCGTTTCCTCTGGTGGTGCGGGCGTAGCAAATCCGTTCGCACCTGCGGCTTCTGCCGGTGCGGGTATTGCGAACCCATTTGCTGCACCCCCGGCGGCGCCATCGTCGAGTCCGTACGGCGCACCTCCCTCATCAGGAGCTGTTGCGGATGGCGGGCAGTACACCTACTCGATGATCAAGTCGATGCCGGCTGTGCTTCCCAGCGAGGTGGAAGTCGCTCACGCCTCGACTGTCGAAGTGACTGTCCTTTGGGACACGAACGTCCTCGCGGTGCGTCACCTTACGCCGCCTCGCTCGTTCTATATCGGCGAGGAAGGTGCAGACTACGCCGTGCCGAGCGAGACCATCGGTTCGAACCGCGCGCCGATTGTCGTTGTGCGCGGTGGCGAAGTAGCCGCGGTCGTGCCGGAGGGTGCGTCGGGTTACATCGAGCGTGAAGGGCGAGGTCGCGAACCTTTGCGTGCCGCGCTCGCCTCTGGCGGGCGTCCTTCGGCTGAGTGGTCGGGCGCGCAGGAAATCACCGTGCCGGCGGGCGCGAAGGTGCGTGTTGAACTTCCAAGCGGTTTGGCGTTTCAAATTGCCGGAGGCAATGCGGGTCGTGCAGTTTCGGGTGGCGTGCTCTCGTCACTGGAAGCGGCTGTGATTGGTTACTTCGCGTTGTCATTTCTGTTCCACGTAGGTCTCATCGTTGCTGTGCTTTTCTTCCGTCCGAGAATGGGCTTCGATAGCGCCGAAGACATTGATCGCGATAAACAAGTTCAGCTTCTGAAGGACTACTTGAACGCCGCCGCCGAGCGCGAGCAGGAGCAGCAAAACAATCAGGATCAGAAACAAAATCCCGACCAGAAGGAAGGCGGTACAGGTACGCGCGCGAAGGGTGAAGAGGGGTCGATGGGCAACCCGACCACGAAAGACACCAACAAGCGCTATGGTGTGCAAGGTCCGAAGGACAATCCAGATCCGCACCTCGCAAAGCAGGCCGCTCTTCAAGAGGCGGCAAACTTCGGCATGGTGGGGCTGCTGAATGCGGCAACCGGCGCGGATCCAAATGCGCCAACGGCACCGTGGGGTCGCGATGATTCATCGGGCGTCGATGACAAGAGCGCACGCGGCAACATGTTCGGTGATGCAATCGGCGACGCGTTCGGTGCGGGCGGTCTCGGTCTGATGGGCACCGGCGAAGGCGGCGGTGGCCATGGCGAAGGCATTGGTCTCGGCAACTTCGGTGGCTTGGGCCACGGCGCGGGGACGGGCACCGGTCAGGGCATCGGTGGTGGTCGCGGCGGTCTTGGTCGTGGACACTCGTCGAAGGGTCCAAGGATGCGAGAAGGTGGCACGAGCGTGAATGGACGTCTCCCACCTGAAGTTATCCAGCGTATCGTTCGCCAGAACTTCGGTCGCTTCCGCGTTTGCTACGAAAGCGGATTGCGCAACAACCCGACGTTGCAAGGTCGCGTTGCCGTACGCTTCGTGATCGACCGCAACGGGGGAGTGTCGATGACGGCCGACGGCGGTTCGGATCTTCCGGATCCAGGCGTGCGAAGTTGCGTCGTCCGGGCATTCGGATCACTCTCGTTCCCGCAACCAGAGGGTGGCGTGGTTACGGTTGTGTACCCAATCGTGTTCTCGCCGGGGGACTAAGCGAGAGACGGTACTACTGTTGATTCGCATTCGAATGATCCGCGCTCGCGCTTCCCGATGGACGCGGAGCGCGGAGCTCGCTTATGCTGCCGCCGGTTCTATTTCGCGACATAGGAGACATCGATGAGGTGGTTGATTCCGTTGGCGTTGTCGTTGGCGATCGCAGGATGCGATCGCTCGCAAATTGAAGCGGTCAATCTCTCCAACGAAGGGGACCAGGCTCAAAAGGGCGGTGACCTTGAAGGCGCGATCGCGAAATACGAAGAGGGCGCGCGCCTCGACGCCGATAATCATCGAATTCACTACCGGCTCGTTAAGGCCTATCGCAAGAAGGAAAACTGGGAGAAGGTGGTGGAGTTCGCCACCAAGGCTGAGAAGGCTGACGAAAAGCTGAACTCGAAGAAGACGTTTGCACCGTATTACTTCGAGCACGGCTATGCGCTTTCAAAGCTCGCCGGGTCGGGCAAAGGCAAATGGGCGGACGCAAAACAGCCACTTGAGACCGCCGTACAAATTGATCCGAACTTGTCGGACGCTTACTTCGAGCTTGCAGAAGTCCTATTGCGCGTGGACGACGAAAAGGGCGCGCTTGAGAACTACACCAAGGCCGTTGAGCGGCAGCCATCGAACACGAGTTTGTACCCGTCGCTCGCCGATCTCTACCTTCGTCTGCAAATGGTTGATGCGGCAGAACAGGTGCTGAAGGAGGGGCTTAGTTTTGCCAAAGAAAGCGATAAGCACCTCTTCGAACTGCGGGCTTTCCTTGGAATGGTCTATGCGCGCAAGGGCGACAACAATGCCTCATTGCGTGAGTTCGAGGCGGCCAAGAAGGCCTGTGGCGCCTGCGAAGAACATCGCGAAGCGTATTTTTATCTGGGCTCCGCCCTCGCAGGGGTCACAGCCCGCAAGAACGAGGCCATCAACGAGCTCAACCGTTTTCAGAAGCTCGCGTGCAGTGGGTCTCTCGCCAAGAAATTCGGGGACCAGTGCTCACAAGCGCGCGATCTTGTGAGCCGCCTGGGCGGTCAGCTGCAATAATCCCTGCAAGTCCCGCTGTCGTCTTCCCTCACACAACCTAAAAAGCTTCTGATAGCTTTGATCTGCTTGCCGAAACGCAGGTACGGTGGGTCTCGGCCCATCGTGCGCGGGTGTTTTCTGTAGGCCGAGGAAGCATGACGCTCGACGAACGACTCGCAGCGCTTGAGCAATATCGTGACTACCGTGCACTTCGCGCCGAACTCGAACGCGCGATAGGTGATGTTCAATCCGAAACAGAACGTGCCCGGTTGCATTTTCGATTAGGTCGCGTTGTGAGGGCAAAATTTCTGCAACCGACTGCGGCTATGCGGCATTTGCAGGATGCCTACAAGCTCGATCCGGGACTCCTCGATGCGCTTCGCTATGCGCGGGAGCTCTATTGGGAAGTCGGTCGCTTGCCCATGGTGCGCAAGCTGCTCGAGATTGAACTTCGCGCGGAGGGCATGTCGCCG
>JAHFDX010000141.1 GCA_023248785.1 Myxococcales bacterium | reverse complement strand
CGGCCGAAGTGCGAAGGGCTGGCGCTTTCTCGTGGGGCAGCCCGCGGCGATTGAAAAAGTAACCGGCGCTGTCGGATTTCAATATCGATACGATGCTGAAAAGAAGGAGTACGCGCACCCGGCTGCGATCTACGTGCTCACTCCGAAGGGCATTCTCGCTCGCTATCTTTATGGCATCGAGTTCGACTCAAGTGATGTTCGCTTCGGTTTGATGGAGGCTTCCGAAGGCCGCCTGACGACCGGCGAGAAATTGCTCATGTATTGTTACCATTACGATCCGAAGGGGAAGAAGTACGTCCCGATGGCGATGAACATCATGCGCCTTGGCGGAGGAGCCACGGCGGTTGCTCTCGGAAGTGTCCTTACCGCGCTGTGGGCGCGTGAGCGCAGGAAGCGTCAATCATGAACGGTGTCATGCTCGCACTCGATCCTGTCTCGTACCAATTGCCCGAAGCGATGGCGACATCGGCCGGCCCCATCGACTGGCTCTTCGGAGTCATCTTTTGGATTAGCGCCGCGTTCTTTGTAGGCATCGTGGGCGCGATGGTCTTTTTTGCCTGGAAGTACAGAAAGCGCCCCGGCCACAAGTCCGAGCCGACGGAGCATTATCCGATTCTCGAACTCGGATGGACCATCGCGCCGATTCCCATCTTGGTCTTGCTCTTTCACTGGGGCTTTCAAGGCTACATTGACCTGTCCATCCCTCCTGCAGATGCCATTGAGATCCGCGTAAAGGGTTTTCAATGGGGTTGGGACTTTGAGTATCCGAATGGCGAATCCGACAACGTGCTTCACGTACCGAAGGATCGCAACGTCAAGCTTGTGATGTCGTCGACCGATGTGCTCCACGCGTTTTACGTTCCAGGATTTCGAACAAAGCGCGACCTTGTCCCCAGCATGTACACGTCCGTCTGGTTCCGTCCCACGAAGACGGGCGAGACCGATTTGATGTGTGCGGAATACTGTGGCGGACGAAGCAAAGACGCGAACGGGGATGAGCTACAGCCCTCGCAGTTCAAGGGCCACTGGTCGATGTGGGCAAAGGTTGTGGTTAACACGCCCGAGGATTTCGAAAAGTACATGGATGGTCTCGCTCCGGATCTCAAAGGCGATCCGGCAAAGCTTGCCGAGCGAGGCAAGACCATCTGGACGAAGAAGCAGTGCGCGGGTTGCCACACGATCGACGGTTCGAAAGGTTCGGCGCCCACGTGGAAGGGCCTCTTCGGCAAGTCCCACAAGATGGCCGACGGCACCGACGTCGTCGCCGACGAGAATTATGTGCGCGAGTCCATCTTGACGCCGAACGCAAAAATTGTGGCGGGCTATCCGTCACCAAGCTTGATGCCGTCGTTTCAAGGGACCGTCAAAGACAAGGACATCGACGCGATCATCGCGTTCATGAAGTCGATTAAGGACTGAGCACGAAGCAGTCGGAGGAACACCATATGTCAGCGGTGGATGTGCCAGTTACAGGACATGCGAATGATCACGGAGATCCGCACGTCAATTATCTGAAGGCCAAGTCGGGCATTGGATCGTGGCTTTACACGCTCGATCACAAGCGCATTGGTATTCTTTATCTCGCGATGGTGTCGCTCGCGTTTCTCGCGGGAGGCATCTTCGCGCTGCTGTTGCGCTTCGAACTGTTCACGCGTGGCAAGACCATCGTGGATGCGGAAACGTACAACCGCTTCTTCACGCTCCACGGCGCAATTATGGTGTTTCTCTTCATTATTCCGTCGGTGCCCGCGGCGCTCGGCAACTTCTGTCTGCCCATCATGCTCGGCGCGAAGGACGTGGCCTTCCCACGCCTGAACATGTGGAGCTTTTACATCTACCTAATAGGTGCGGGCATTTCGCTCTACAGCATCATCAATGGTGCGGTCGACACCGGATGGACATTTTACACGCCGTACAGCGCATCGCCGACCAAGAACTATGTTTGGGCGATGACGTTCGGCGTGTTCGTCCTCGGGTTTTCGTCCATTTTGACGGGGCTGAACTTCCTCGTGACCACGCACACGATGCGCGCACCAGGCGTCACCTGGCGACGTCTCCCTCTGTTTGTTTGGGGCATGTACGCGACTGCAATCATTCAAGTCTTGGCGACGCCAGTGTTGGCCATCACAGTTCTCTTGCTGGGCATGGAGCGCGTGTTCGGTCTTGGCGTGTTCGATCCCAGACTCGGCGGCGATCCCGTTCTGTTCCAGCACTTCTTCTGGTTCTACTCGCACCCAGCCGTTTACATCATGATCGTCCCAGGTATGGCGATCGTCAGCGAGATCATTGCAACATTCACGCGCCGCGCCATCGTGGGCTACTTCGCCATTGCGATGAGCTCACTCAGCCTCGCGCTGCTCGGCTTTCTTGTGTGGGGACACCACATGTTCACGGCCGGCATGAGCGAATTCTCTACGATGCTCTTCTCGGCACTCACCTTCCTCGTCGCTATTCCTTCAGGTGTAAAGGTCTTCAACTGGACCACGACGCTCTACAAAGGCGATGTTTGGCTTACGACGCCGATGCTCTACGCGTTGTCGTTCATCTTCTTGTTCTCTATCGGCGGTCTTACCGGTTTGTTCCTTGGCAGTCTCTCCGTCGACATCCACCTTCACGACACGTATTACGTTGTGGCGCACTTCCACTACGTGATGATGGGTGGAACCGTGATGGGCTTCATCGGCGGCCTTTTCTATTGGTGGCCGAAGATCACGGGCAAGCTTTACAACGAGAGCATCGCGAAGGTTGGCTGGTTCCTTGTGTTTGTCGGATTCAACGTGACCTTCATCTCGCAGTTCATCATGGGTTCGAGGGGCATGCCGCGGCGTTATTACGATTACCTGCCGCAGTTTGAACCCTTCCACAAGGCATCCACCATTGGTTCATGGATCTTAGGCCTCGGGATGCTCATCGAGGCTTATGCGCTTCTGTCTGCAGTATTTAGCGGAAAAAAATCGCCGCCGAATCCGTGGGGCTCGGCAGGTTACGAATGGAACACGGCAACGCCGCCGGTTCTTGCAAACTTCGTCGAGACGCCAGTCATTACGCGCGGCCCGTACGACTATCACTTGGCAACGCCGGAGGAACTCTTTGACGGGTTTCCGGAAGATGCACCGAAGAAGTAATCCCCTCTGAACGACGAGAACTCGCTCATGTCGAACGCAACCACAACAGCTGACGACGCAACGGACGCAGGGCACGGGCATCACGCCCACCCGAGTTTTTTGCAACATCACTTCGATACGCCGGCGCAGCAGTACGACGCGGCGAAGCTCGGGATGTGGGTCTTTATCGCGACCGAAATCCTGATGTTCGGCGGACTCTTTGTCGCCTACCTCATCTACCATGCGCTGGAGCCTGCGCTGTTCAAGCTTGCGCACCACGCACTTGATAAGAAGCTCGGTGCACTGAACACGGTGGTTCTGCTCTTCAGCAGCTTGACGGCGGCTCTCGCTGTGCGTGGGGCTCAGCGTGGCAAGCGAAATGAAACGTCGATGTGGCTCGTGATCACGATCGCATGCGCGGCCATCTTCCTTGTGGTCAAGTACTTCGAGTACTCGCACAAGATTCATCTTGGCTTGTTGCCGGGTCGGTGTTTCGGGCATCCGGGGTTTGACAAGTGCTTCGGCGAAGCGGGGGCGGCGACAACACCACTCGCACTCAGCGTGACAGAACATGGCACGCTCTTGCAGCTACCAACCCGCGCCAACATGTTCTTTGCGCTGTACTTCATGATGACCGGCCTTCACGGCGTGCACGTTATCGTTGGCATGTCGCTTCTTACGTGGGTGCTCATCAAGAACATCAAGGGTCACTTCTCGCCGGAGTACTTCACACACGTCGATCTTGGCGCACTCTACTGGCACTTGGTCGACTTGGTGTGGATCTACCTGTTTCCGCTGCTCTATCTGGTTAGTTAGGCTGGTTAGTTAGGTTCGTTAGCGAAGGATCGTTCGCCGAGGGAAATGTCATGGCGTCAGCGACTGAACATCACGGACACGACGAACACGATGGGCATGATGACGGCCGCGTTCACGCGCACATCGCGCCGGCGAAATTTTATGTCGGCGTGTTTGTGGCGCTCATCACGCTCACGGCCATCACCGTCGGCGTCTCTTATGTCGACCTGGGATCCGCGAACACGGTCGTGGCGCTGCTTGTAGCGACCCTGAAGGCAACCCTCGTGGCTGCGTTCTTCATGCACCTTACGCACGACAAGCTGTTCAACACCATCGCGCTCGTGATTGCATTCGTGTTCCTCGTGCTCTTCGTCGGGATGACCTACGACGATCTTGGCAAGCGGGGTCAAGTCGATGAAGCGAACGGCACCTATGTTCATCCCACAACCGGGGAGGTAGCTCCGGGTGGTTTGCCTTCATCTGCGCCAGCTCCTGCTCCATCTGCGGCGCCCGCGCATCATTGAACTGTCGCACGTTCCTCGTTGTGCTCCCGCTCGCGCTTGGTTGTTCGCGCAAGCACGTGCGTGTTGATTCGGAGGCGGCGGTGGAGCTTGCTTACCCGACGTGCGCGTTTCCGGATGATACGGGGTCATTTTTTGTTGCTGAACTTGCATCGGGCAGTACGTCGCTTGAGCGCAACATCCTTGAGCTATTTGAGTTTTTGCCCGATGGATGTGGCCACACGCGAGTGACCGTTGCACAACGGTGGCGCTTATCGAACGACGATGTCGAAGTGATCTTCGATGAAGGGTGGCTCCCTCTTCGTGCGTGGAAGCGAATGACCGTGCCGGGTTCGCCCAGGCCAGACGGACATGGTGACATTCGACGTTACGAATTACGCATGCCCGAGGTGACGATCAAACGGCGTACCCCTGACGGGGAGATCGTCTACGAAGTACTGAAGCCCAGCGGGCGCACGCAAGAACCGGGCGTGCTTGGAATGCGCCCTACGGCGGTGATTGGTCCCGGCCGTGGATTGCTCACTGCGTGGTTGAAGCGAGCGAGATTATCGGTAGGCAGCAAGAGTCGCGAGTGGGTGCTCGACTTTCGCGAGATGGTCGAGAAGCTTCAGCAGGTGACGTTGCGGCGTGACGAGGACCGCAACGAGCCCACGTTGGGTCGCACCGTGAGGGTCTACACGATCTATGGGCGCGAGAGCGTGTTCGCGGATGAGAACGACGTTGTGGTGGGAGACCTGGGCGGCCTTCGAACGGCGCAAAGTTTGGGTGTCGCACCGATTGCAATTCGCTACGACTACGGTGCGCCAGATCCGAAGGGCACGCCGTGAAGCGGACGAGTTTTCGCGGCGATGCTATGCTTTGAATATGACTGGCCATTCGAGTGCGCGCGGAAAACGGGCGAATTGGCCGATTGCCCGGCATCGGCTTGGCGAAGAGCCGGATGATGATCTTGCAGCGCGAACTCCGTCTGAACGCATCGCGATGGTTTGGGCGTTGACCCTTGATGCGTGGGCGAGCTTGGGCGCACCGATTCCGAGCTACGATCGAAGGGACGCTCCCGGTCGATTGATTCGTCGAAATGGCTGAACCGCTGAATCCGGATTTTCACGACATGCTCGCTGCTCTTTTGCGGGCCAACGTGGAGTTTGTCTTGATAGGCGCTCATGCGCTCGCCGCGCATGGCATCGCTCGGGCGACGGGTGATATCGATGTCTTCGTGCGGCCGTCGAAAGAGAATGCCCGACGCGTTTTTGATGCGCTCGCAGATTTCGGTGCACCGATTGATGCGCACGGGATTACTCCTTGTGACTTCGAAGAGCCCGGCAACGTGTACCAGATCGGCCTTCCGCCTCGGCGCATTGATATTCTGACGGAGATCTCCGGCGTGACGTTCGAGGAAGCTTGGGCATCCAAGATGGTTGCCGACATTTCCTCGATGCAGATTCCTGTGATTGGACGCGAGGCCCTGTTGAAGAACAAGCGCGCTTCGAAGCGCGATAAGGACTTGGTCGATGTGAGGGCATTGGAGGGGAAATCAACTCGGCGCTAGCTTTGTGGCCCAACCATCGCATCCAACGTTGCGCGCGCGTACCTCGCTGCCAACTCCACAGTGCGTTCTTTGCCACCAGGCGTTCGTGCAGCGAGCGGCGCGACTTCCATGATGTCGCCCGCGATGAGGCCGATCTCGTTGCCAAGGCGATCGATGAGCTCCAACACGAACTCGGGTTCCAGGCCCGCGGGTTCGGGGGTGCCTGTGGCATCTGCGTGTGACGAATCGGTTCCGTCGATGTCGTTCGAAAAGTAAATAGACTTGACCTTCGTGGACCGCACGTGGTCGATCATGGCGTCGAGTGCGTCTTTTGGATTTCGTACACATTCGTTGGCCCAAAATTGTTTCACGCCGAGTTGCGACTCCCAGTGGTCTTTCGGATATCGCGTAGCGCGAATGCCTACCTGGGTGAGTTTTCCATTTCGACCGAGGAGCTCGTTGGCGTGGTAACTCCACGTGGCAAAGCAGTACTTCACGCCCAAGCGCTCATGGAGCAAGTCGGTGTGCGCATCGGGTTGCACGATCCCGAAGTCGTCGTGAAACTTCGCAAGTGACGCGGTGACTGGCCACGCGCACGAGTGATCACCGCCGATCGCGAACATTTTCAGATTTGGATTCGTTGCGCGAATGAGGTCGAGTGCGCGTTCGGCGATCGAAAGCGGCGAAACGGGAAGCGTCCGACGAATGCCGTCAGGCACTTGCGAATAGAGTGCGTCTTGTGTCGCATGGCGTTGTGCATCGCTCAGCATGCTGTCGTGAAGCAGCTGGGGGACGACGAAGACATCGCCGAGGTCCACGATTCCCTTGCTCTCGCATTCGGACGGCCAATTCACGTTTCGCAAGAGTTCAGTTCGGATTGCTTGCGGTCCGAGATTGGCCCCACGGACGTATCCCGCACCCACATCGGATGGAATCGCGAGGATGCCCACGCGTGCGTGTGCGATGCGCGCAAGATTGGTTTCAAACGCGCCCTGAACTGCGTCGCTATTTTGAACTTGGTACAGTCGACGTTGCAGCTCTTCCTGTTCGGTGCGCCCGCTCGAGACGAGGTACACGCCACCCCCGGCTGGGCGAAGGAGCAAGCGAAGTTCTTGCAGCGGGCTCATTTGGCAAGGTTATCGCATGGTTGGAACGCTGGGACGGGGGTAATGCAAGGCGAGGTCCTTCAACGGCTGGCGCTCGTCGAGCGGCTTGCTATAGTGGCTGCGTCGGCGGGGCGCGAGGGAATCAATGGAACCGCGTCCGATCTATTTTGCCAAGCACCGTAGGGCAGCGACGAAAAATCTCGCCCGCCTGGGTCTTTTGTTGATGCTGGTATCCTCATTGGGTGCGTGTGTCGTACCGACGAGAGGCGTTATTAGCCCAACGGGATTTGAGCATACCCAATACAAGTACCAAGTTCGGAACGCGGGTTCGGAGTTGATGGGCAAGGCCTGGTTGCTTGACAATTTTTATGTCACACGCTCCGGCAAGACCAAGCCAAAGGAAGCGGGCGAATACGTTGTTCATTACGCGCTGGATCGCAATGGTGACGGCGAGATCGACATACAGTCGAACGAGCCAAGGTACGACCTTCGATTCATGCATAAACAGCGAAGCGGTCTTATTTGGTTACGGACCATTCCGCTGGAAAAGGACCACAGCGCGAAGGCCTTGCGCGTTCTTATGCACCAGTACGTCGATAATATTGCTGGAGCCGGCTATGAGCTTGCGTCATTTGGGTCGGCGCTCGGCGTGTTTGAACAACGGTTTGCTGCAGAAATTGTTGAGCAAGGTGAAGCAAAGGTTGCGGGCCGGGATGCCTATTTTGCAACGATCAATGTTGCGAATATCGATCAAGTTCATATGACGCCTTCGAAGCGGATCACAACGGTTCGACTGGTATTTGTGCGGCCTCCGTTCGAGTACTCCCCAAAGGGTTACGAATCCTCGGACGACACGAAGTATCCAGTTCTCATGTTGGCTGGCTTTGCGAGTCTTCCAGAAGACTTCGCGAGCGACCTTCCCGATTTCTCGGGGATGCTTGGACGAATTGTGATCAATGAAGTCAGTGGATTCACGCTAACTCCCGTGTCGCCGCCGCCACCTTCCGAAGCTTCTCACGCGAAGCTTTAGGTGAGTCCTTGATTTTTTGCAGAAGCTCGCTCGGTATCGACGAAAACCAGCGGGCTTCTAGAAGAAATACTGCATCGCCATGCCACCCATCATGAT
>JAHFDX010000781.1 GCA_023248785.1 Myxococcales bacterium | reverse complement strand
TGAAACGGGCTTTCGCTGCTGCAAGGATGCAGCGAGCGGCAAGTATCGCAAGCGCACAGACAAGCGCACAGAAGAGTAACCCTTAATCATACCTTTCACTGTGCACTTGCTCCCGGGGTACGTTCATTTCTTTGCGCAGTAGATCGCGGACTGCGGAGACCATGCGCTGCAACCCGCAAATGAACGCATGCGGCCGCGCGTCTTGCGAGAGCTCAGTCCATAGTTTGGATACATGTACCTGCACGTATCCCCGATGGCCGTGCCAAGCTGAATTCGCTTGGGACAGAGTTGGAATGAACTGCACGTTTCGATGTTGGCCGGCGAGCGATTCAAGCTCGTCGCGATAGAGCAGATCTGCTTCTGTGCGCGCTCCGAGCAACACCCACAAGGGCCGAGTCTCGCGCTTGTGGAGCTCGTCGAGCAGCATGCTTCGAAGGGGCGTGAGGCCTGTTCCCGTTGCGACGAAGAGCGTAGGCCCCGGAAACTTCAAGTGCCTGCGCGTGAACAGACCCTGCGGACCCTGAACACGAACCTTCTCGCCCTCCTGCAGTTGGTGAAGAAACGTCGAGCCAGGGCCTCCGTTCACGTGTGTAACGGCAAGTGCGAACCTCGACGAATCATTGGGAGCGGATGCAATGGAGTACGAGCGTTTTAGGTCGGTCTGATCGGACGGAATCACGATGTTGACCCACTGCCCAGCATCAAAAGTAACGATTTCGCCGTCAACGCGTTCAAAGGTCAATTCGCGAACGTACGGCGTAAGCGGGCGTGCCGCGACAAGCGCGGCGTCAAATTCAGGTACGGGTTGCACCCTTCGGGATCTCGCACGCCGCATGGATTTTTCCAAGCGCCAGTAGTTCGATTCGTTGGCATCCCGGTGTTTGTGGTAGCCGTTGCATGCATTGTGAGTGCCCGCTAAGAAGCCGAGACCAATGGACATTTGGGCGACATTGGCCGACGCAGGTGTGAATCTTCATGGCTGGCTTTCTGCGTTTGCGCGGGTGCTTCCAATCGTTCTCATCGTGCCTGCCTTTGGGGCGCGTGCATTGAATCCGCCGGCACGTGGCATGATGGCGTTCGCGCTTGCGCTTGTGTTGATGCCAGCGCTCAAAGGTTCGATTGCTGCGATGCGCTTCGATTCCGTCCTTGAACTCTTCGTCCACGCGTTGCGCGGGACCCTGGTGGCCGTGACGGCGAGCGTTGGGATGTGGGTGGCCTCGAGCGCCGGAGGGCTCACCGATCAGTTACGAGGTTATTCGGACATGCGTCCCTCGATCCTGGGGGACGAGCGAGCATCCCCGATGGGATTTCTCTTTCTGTTGATTGCGATTGTGTTTTTTTTCGCTCGTGGAACTCCGTCGATGCTCGTCGTGTTGTTGGCGGATCCGGCCGACCCCCGGCCTGTGCTTGTGACA
The DNA here is from genome assembly GCA_023248785.1 of Myxococcales bacterium. Classification (GTDB taxonomy): domain Bacteria; phylum Myxococcota_A; class Polyangia; order Polyangiales; family Polyangiaceae; genus JAHFDX01. The sequence continues at coordinate 757 of JAHFDX010000781.1, read as the reverse complement.
TTGACCCACGACCTGCTTGGGGGCGTGGCGCTCGCGCTTGCGATGGCGACACCGTTGGTTGCCGCAAGCCTCGTCATCGAGGTCGCTGGTGCGCTTGTGGCACGTGCTGCGAGTCCAGCCAGCGTGCAGGGGACGATCGCACCCATTCGATCGCTCTCCATGCTTGCTATCACCGCACTTGTGCTTGAGCGTGTTGCAAGCTGGATGATGCTTCGCGTGTGAGCGCGCTAGAGATCGATGCGGTAGCCGCCGCTCAGGCCGAAGAGCAACGCAAACACATTGCCGGAAAGTGTTCGACAGTCGCCAATCGCCGTGCAGCTTTGTTCAGCGCGAGGATCACCGTCGGTCCCCGGGATGACCCACAAATCGGCGCGTGTATTGAATCCAACAATCCAGCGCTCGCCCGCGCGCCACTGCACGCCGAACTGGAGTCCGGCGGAAAGGCCCTCTGTGCGAACAGTGACTGTTGGCGTGCCCAAAATTGTTGGAACCGGTGACGTGCCGAGATGGGTGAATCGATCGGCAATGACAATTCCTCCCACGGCAGCACCAACGTATGCGTCGACGTGTCGGGTGATCATCGGAAAGTACCGACCCTCGCCGCCGATATAAAAGTAACTTCGCGCGTGCTCGCGCCGGATCTTCCCCTCGCTTACTTGGTATTCCTTATCGGTGGTCGGCGAGGGCGCAAAATACAGGTGCGATCCGACGGCCCATCGTTGACCTGCGTGATAGAGCACATGAACGCCGAGTTGCG
>JAHFDX010000827.1 GCA_023248785.1 Myxococcales bacterium | reverse complement strand
TCAATCGTATCTTCGAGGGGCGCGGTGTAACGACCGTCCCAGTCCGTTCCAATGCGTGCCTTCAGTTCGGGTGATATCTTGAGTGGCTCTTCAGGAATCGGAACGGTTGGATCTCCCATCTGTGTGAGAGAGCCCGGCATCATGGGTTTCTGCCCGTCGGGTGATGTCGGGGGTGGTTTTCGTCGCTGTGCGAACGCAGGCGAGGCAAAAACGATGATGCATGTGGCGAGGAGGGCGCTTCGCTTCATGTCGCGGCTCGCAAGGTTTGCGAAAGGTGCGCGACGACATCAACTGCCGCCACTTTGCTTTGCGTATGCGCGGCGAGATTTTTTACGGCGTAGACCTTCTCAGCCAACTCGGCGTCGCCCAGAATGATCGCAGCGCGTGCTGCAAGGCCTTCACTGCGCCTTAGTTGGCTCTTAATGGAGGTGCCTCGCGTGTCGACTTCGCATGAAAACCCGGCGGCTCTAAGGTCGCGGGCGAGAACGAGTCCTTCGCGCTGTGCTGCGTTTCCAAGGGCCGCAATGTAGACATCCAGCGGGTCGGACGCTTGATTCGACTCTGTCGCGATGAGCAGGCGCTCGAGTCCTGCAGCGAAGCCAATCGCAGGGGTCTTCGGCCCGCCGAGGTCTTCCACCAACCCGTCGTAGCGCCCGCCCCCAAGGACGGTGTCACCTGCACCGAGCTTGTCGGCTGCGGCCTTCACTTCGAAGAGCGTGCGCGTGTAGTAATCGAGTCCGCGCACGAGGTGCGGATCGACGCGATAGGGCGTACCGAGGCGATCGAGCATTTGGCGAAGCTCGTTGAAGTGGGCTTGATCCTCGGCTGTCAAGAACTCGTGGAGCGTCGGCGCGCCCGCCGAAATTTCGCGATCTTGTGGCGCCTTTGAGTCGAGGATCCGAAGCGGATTCGACGCAAGCCGCCTTTGCGAGTCCGTCGAGAGCCTTTCGCGGTGGGGTTCGAGATACTTGACGAGCTCTTCTTTAAAGCGGGCACGTGTTTCGGCCCCGCCCAGAGAGTTAATGATGACGTCGACATTGACCAGGCCCAACGCGGTGAGCACACCGTGCAGCAGATCAATGAGCTCTGCATCGCAACCCGGCCCGTGATCGCCAAAAATCTCGGCGCCCGCTTGATAGAACTGACGATACCGGCCCTTCGCTGGGCGCTCGCCGCGAAACATGGGACCGATGTAGTACCAACGCGAAATGGGCTCCTTTGCATAGATCGAGTGCTCAATGTACGCGCGCGCAGCTCCGGCGGTGCCTTCGGGACGAATGGTGAGGCCCTCGTCGTGGCGCTCGAACGCGTACATTTCTTTTTCGACCACGTCGGTCGTTTCACCCACCGCGCGAACGAAGAGATTGGTTGGCTCCACAATGGGGGTTCGCACCTCATGAAAGCCGGCTCGCTCAAAGGCCGTGCGAAATGTGCCTTCAAGCCATCGCCAACGCCCAATGTCCGAGGGCAAAATGTCGTTCATGCCGCGAACGGCTTGGATGGGGTTTTGCGTGGCTCGAGCCATCGACGTCGGGTTATCGCCGCTATGCCTCATGCGGTCAAGCTGCGGGCACCTGGAGGTCACCGTTCGCCGCAGAAGGACAAGCGACAGGATAAGCGGCACGACAAAGTGATGGGGGCGCACGCCAAAATCGTGAGACAGCCAGTTCGCCGATACCCTGGCCCGATTGACGAGCGAGCTGCACGAGTTGGCGGGCGTCGAGTTCAACCTCAACTCGCCCAAGCAGCTGGCCGAGGTGCTCTTTCAGCGGCTGCAGCTGCCGGTCATCAAGCGGACCAAGACGGGCCCCTCGACGGACAGCGACGTGCTGCAGCGCCTGGCCTCCTCGCATCCGCTGCCGCAGAAGCTGCTCGAGTACCGCGAGCTCTCGAAGCTGGTCTCCACCTACGTCGATGCGCTGCCCGAGCTGATCGATCCCTCGACCGGCCGCATCCACACGCGCTTCAACCAGGCCGCCACCGCGACCGGCCGGCTTTCCTCCAGCGAGCCGAACCTGCAGAACATTCCGATCAAGACGGAGCTGGGCCGGTCGATCCGCAAAGCCTTCGTGCCCGGCGAGCCGGGCTGGCTGCTGCTGGCCGCCGACTATTCCCAGATCGAGCTGCGGATTCTCGCCCACATGGCCGACGATCCGGAGCTGAGCGCCGCGT
>JAHFDX010000780.1 GCA_023248785.1 Myxococcales bacterium | reverse complement strand
CATAGGAGGAAGCTCGAAATGGCTGCAAAACGTTTGACCAAAGCACAAGTGATTGCGGAGTTGGCTGAGGCGTCAGAGCTCGACAAAAAGAGCGTGACGAAGATTTTCGATAGCCTCACGGAGCTCATCAAGAAGCAGCTCGGATCGCGTGGTCCGGGCGAGTTCGTGATTCCAGGGCTGCTCAAGCTCAAGACGGTGAAGCGTCCTGCTCAACCGGCACGTGAGATTCGCAACCCAGCAACGGGCGAGAAGATGATGGCGGCTCCCAAGCCGGCGAGCAAAAAGGTTCGCGCAACGCCATTGAAGAATCTTAAGGATATGGTTCTTAAGGCCTAATCTTCACGTACGTTCCGCGCATGCGGAGAGACGAATGGGGCGCCCTCAAAGGCGCCTTTCGTCTTTTGTGGCTCTGCGAGATCGGGTGCGGTGCCAGGCGGTAACAAAGAACGAAGTGAACACGAGCACGAGAGGCCAGTCGCCTACCCGCGCATAGGGTGTGCGGCCCTCGCGGAGCGTCGGTTCGGCGACGAGAAAGCTGGCAATGGGAAGATCGTAACGCGCGCGGACTCTTCCGGTTGCGTCGACCCATGAAGCAACACCCGCGTTGACCGAACGAACGAGGTGGCGGCGGTGCTCGACTGCACGGAGGGCGGCCATGCGCAAGTGGATCTCGCTCTGGGCGCTTTTTTCGAACCACGCGTCGTTGGTCGTGTTGATGAACAGGTTGGGATGTTCGGCTCCCATCTCGAGCCCCACGCTTGGAAGGATGTCCTCAAAGCAATTGAAGACCGCCGCGCGAACGTCGCCCACCCTCTGAAGAACCACGTCGTCGCCGGCCACGATGCCGAGGCTGCGAAAAAATGTCGCGCGAAACCATTCGATGCTACCGACGAGGGGAAGTGTTTCGCCAAACCACACCAGACGGAGTTTGTCCTGCGGCTCCGATAATGCACCGTTTGACGTTACAATTGCGGCGGAGTTGAACCGGCCGCGGGTGCTGCTTGCGAGGTATCCGATGAGCACAGGGCCGTGCACACCTTCCTGAAGTGGTGCTGCGGCCCCGACGGGCGCTTGCCGTGACTTGTGCGCAATTGCGTAGGGGTACACCGCTTCGGACCACACCGTGAGATCGACGCCGCGGGCTTCGGCGCTCTTGGTCAGCGATGCCAGCCGATCCAAGATCGCTCCTTCGAGTCCTGGAATCCACCGCTCCTTCGCATCGATCTGGGGTTGAAGAAGGGCCACGCGAACGCGGGGGAGGATCCTCTCTTCGCGGTCGATGGCGCGCATCCGCACGATGCCGTAGAGACATTGAAATCCGAGGAGCAATATTGCTGCGGTTGCAAGAGAGAGTGCACGACGGCGATCGGAACGGCTGAGGCGAAGGGCAAGCGCAACCAGGCTTGCAATAAATACAATGAGCGCACCGACGCCACGCTGACCGACGAGTTCGGCCATCTGTCCAAGCACGGGCCAGTAGCTGATCGCGGACGCAGCATCCCATGGGATGATGGAGGGGACGAACGAGGCTGCGAATGCGCCCGCCGAGAGACTGACGGCAAGAGGCATCCCAAGCTTCGCCCCGCGTCGTGCGATGTACCCTGCGAGCGCCCAACGGACGGACTCGAACGCGCAATAGCCCGCGTACATCACGATCGCTAGGGCCCAAGGAATCGGGGTAAAACGCGTGATCGTGTCGGGAATAAAGCGTTTGAAGGTTGCATTCGCACCCACGGCGAAGAGCCATCCGTAGAGCGCCGCTCCCTTAGGGGTAAAAGACGCATCCCCTGGCGGAGCTTCGAGCGTCCAGGCGAGGATCCCGAGACCTACGAAGAAAAGCGGGATCGCATTGAGCGGAGGTGTTCCAAGCGCAAAGAGCACACCGGCAGCCATGGCGATGAACGCGCGAGCGCGGTGCGAGGGGGGCGGCATGGACCTGGGTTATCGGATGCCGGCCCTGAATTCCAGCGCGACTCGGAAAAGACCAAGCGATCATGTGGTTGAGACTTTCAACGAACGCCAGTGTGATTCACGGTCGCGTGATGCAAACAGGCCATGTTTTCCTTGTATTCGCATTCGGAATGGCAGGTTGCGGCGGGCGATCAAGTTTAAGCGATCTCGATTGGAGCCTCGTCGACGGAGGATCCACGAGTGGTACGTACCCCGCCGGACC
>JAHFDX010000140.1 GCA_023248785.1 Myxococcales bacterium | reverse complement strand
CCGCGCCCTTTACGCCGAGCACCGAGAGCGCAAACGTTCCAAGAAGAAGAAGGGTTTTCACGACACCTACTGAGATGCATGTGCCGCCTTCGTCATTCAGCTCGCGCTCAGAAATTCAATAGCTGCGCGATGGATTCGCCGGCTCTATCCCCTCACGGCGAACGCGATCTACCTCGCCCATGAAGCGCTCGAGTTCATCGTCTGTCGTAAAAAAATGAGGGCTGACGCGCATACCGCACCTAGGTCTGTAGTCGTGAAACATTCGCCTTTCCGAAAGTACGCGCGAAACAGCCTCTGCTCCCTCGAAGTCGAAACAAATGGTCCCACCGCGCGCTGCGTCATCGCGCGGCGTATTCACAACAAATTCTCTCTTTTCGACGAGCTCACGAAGGAGCTCCGTTTGACGAAGCGATTTTTTCCGGATGTTCTGCACACCAATCTTCGCAATCATCTCCCATCCCGCCCGCGCCGTATAAATGGCCGGAATGGCAGGCGTGCCTCCGATCATTCTCCACGCGTCGCTGGCGTACTGCATCGGTCCCATGTCGAACGCAAACGGGTGAGCGTGGCCAAACCATCCCGTCATCATGGGCTCAAGCTTGGGAAGCAAATCAGGACGAACATACAAATAGCCCGCGCCCGGTCCTCCACAGGCCCACTTTACCGAGCCTCCGCACGCCATGTCGCAACCCCACGCTTCGAGAGAGAGAGGAATCGTTCCGGCGGACTGGTAGCAGTCAAGTAACACCAGTGCGCCTTGCTCATGGGCACGATCGATGACGCGCTTGGCGTCGTACACACCACTCGAGCGAAAGAGGACGTGGCTGACGGGAACGAGGAGGGTTTGATCGTCAATCGCCGCGAGTAACGCATCGATAGGCGCAGAAATCCCATCGCACGAAGGCACCACTACGACGTTCGCACCTCGGCGCGCTTGTTCGCGCCAAACGTAGTGAACCGTCGAGAAATTAAGTTCGTCATAAACAATCTTGTTTCGCCGCCCGAACGGCCCTTTGCCATCGAAGACAAAACACGATGCAACAATGGCCTGCACGATCGAGACGTTCGGCAAAATCGTTACGGTCCCGTGCGAAGCACCAAGCACGTCGGCGATTTGATCGCCGAGAGAGCGCACAGCGGGCAGCCATTTCTGCCACGCTGTAATTGAATCGTCTTCCCACTCCGTCAGAAATTGTTCTGCATATTTCCGCGCATTTCGGGGAACGGGTCCAAGTGAATGGCTTATGAGATGAATGCCCTTTTCGAGCGTAGGCAATTCGGAACGATAAGAGAGCATCTCGTTTTCGGTCATCGCGTTCGGTTGTCGCGGCTTTGAAGCGCCGTGGCAAGCGAAAGGCGCACGATCCGACGTGCTCGCATCCCCGCGCCCGCTCCTTTACTCTCTTCGGATGGTGGCGCAGGACCACAATCGTAACCGACAAGGATACTTTGGCAAATATGGAGGACGGTACGTCGCTGAAACGCTCATTGCTCCGCTCGACGAGCTTACAAAAGCCGTAGAGCAGGTGGTTGCATCGAGCGACTTTCAAAATGAATGGCGCGCCTACTTAACCAACTACGTGGGAAGACCGACGCCGCTGACGGAAGCAAAACGGCTCGCCAAAACCCTTGATCCGACAGGACAATTCCTTTTTCGCTTGTTTCTCAAACGAGAGGATCTTTGCCACACCGGAGCTCATAAAATCAACAACGCGTTAGGGCAGATTCTGCTCGCCAAGCGCATGGGAAAAACACGCATCGTTGCTGAAACCGGCGCGGGTCAACACGGTGTGGCAACCGCCACCGCGTGCGCCATGCTGGACTTGCCCTGTGAGGTGTACATGGGCGCGCTCGATGTCGAGCGGCAAGCCCCTAATGTCGGACGCATGCGTCTTCTCGGGGCGCGTGTGATTCCCGTCGTTGCCGGTTCGCGCACGCTAAAAGATGCGATGAACGAAGCGCTGCGCGACTGGGTCACCAACGTTGCGACCACCCATTACTGCATCGGCAGCGCCGCAGGCCCCCATCCCTATCCCACGCTCGTCGCGCTCTTCCAATCTGTCATTGGTGATGAGACCCACTCGCAAATACATGCCGCGACGGAAGGGCTCCCCGATGGAGTCATCGCATGTGTGGGTGGCGGCTCGAATGCGATTGGCATATTTCGCCCGTTTATCTCGGAACCTAGCGTCACGCTCTTTGGAGTGGAGGCGGCCGGACATGGGATCCAAACGCCGCACCATGCGGCAACGCTCACTCTAGGTCGCGTTGGCGTGTTGCATGGTTCGAAGAGCTACGTACTGTGCGACGAGCGAGGGCAAATTCAAGAGGCTCACTCCATTAGTGCCGGACTTGATTATCCCGGCGTCGGGCCCGAGCACTCGCATCTAAAAGATGCAGGGCGGGTTACTTATTTGTCCGCAACAGATAACGATGCCCTTACTGCGGTGAGTCAATGCGCAAGGGCCGAAGGCATTATTTTGGCTTTGGAAACTGCCCACGCCTTCTCAAGAATCGAAACGTGCGCGCGGAAAGTTGCACAGCTGCGGAAGCGCCCCGTCACGATGGTCGTCTGCCTCTCGGGGCGGGGCGATAAGGATCTGAGCACCCTTCTCGAGCGGCTCGCACCGACAGGGGTTCTACCGTGAGCCGAACCGAATCTCTCTTTCGCGAATCGGCAGAAACGCAACACAAGCTCCTGGTGGCTTATTTGTGCGTGGGCGACCCAAGCGTGGAGGAATCGATCGATCTTGCTCACACATGCCTTGAGGCGGGCGCGGACATCCTTGAGCTCGGCGTACCCTTCAGCGATCCATCGGCCGATGGCCCAACGATAGCGAGAGCAAGCGAACGCGCGGTCGCTCGAGGGGTCGGTCTTTCACACGCATTCGAAGTGGCGCGCGCCGTTTGCAACAGGGCGCCTGTGGTGCTGTTTGGCTACTACAATCCGCTCTTCGTGTATGGCGAAGCTCGGTTTGGAGAAGATGCGCGTACCGCAGGGATCGATGCGGTTCTGGTTGTCGATCTGCCCTTCGACGAAGCAAGCCCCCTAGCCTCCGCGATCGCGCCCATCGGATATGTACCTCTGCTCGCGCCAACCACATCACAAGAACGACTTTTGACGCTGGGTGCGCACACCCGCGCGCTTCGCTGTCCGTTCGCTTATTATGTATCTGTGGCTGGCATTACTGGATCAACGACCCTCAATCCTGTGCAAGCGGCTGCGCGAGCACGCGAAGTGTCCGAGCAGACCTCTCTACCTGTCGTGATTGGGTTTGGTATCGACTCGGCCGAAAAGGCGCGCGAAGCGTCGAAAGGTGCAGCGGGCATCGTCGTTGGCTCGGCTATCGTGAAGCGAATTGAAGAGCGCGCGAGCAAGGCCGAGCGAAAGGCCCGCGTACATGCCTTCGTGTCCGAACTACGACGCGCGTTGGATGTACCATGTTGATGCTCTGTCTCTCCGATGTACAGGGGAACCTCGACGCCTTACGCGCCGTCCTCGCGACAGCAGAACGCAAGAGTTTCCAAAAATTGATCATTTGCGGTGACATTTTATTCCCTGGCCCGCAGCCACTTGAAACATGGCGACGTCTCACCGCTTCGGGAGCCCTTCTTGTGCAAGGCCTCGGAGATAAGGCGGTCGCAACGATCGAACCCGCTGAACTGATCGCCACTTCGCCCCACGAGGCGGGCCGCATTGAGCAACTTCGCAAGACCCAGCGCGAACTTGGCGACATCATCTTGGAGCGTCTACGTCGGCTACCCAGCCAGGTGCGGATTCCGCTGGAAGACGGTCGCGAGCTTCTCGTGTGTCATGGTTCGCCCGCAGATCCGTCAGAGGCCATGACCTTCGATATGTCCGACGAAGAACTTGACGCGCTTCTTGTGGACGATCCCGCCGACGTCATCGTGTGCGGGATGAGTCATGTGCCGTTCGACCGGACGGTCGGTGAGGTGCGAATCATCAACGTGGGCAGCGTTGGCGATGCCCCCGACGGGAAACCCTCGGCTGACGCACCACCTCAGGTGGCGCACGCAACATGGATCGACTCGACGCCAACAGGACTTTACATCGAGCAAATCGCTGTGCCGCTGGTTTAGGCCGAAAACTGGTGCACACGCTTTCGGTCCGTAACAATTCGATGGTGAACGACGCAGGGCGCGCTCTAGGACCGGGACTCAAGAAAGCTTTCCCGCGCTTGCCGTTCTGTGCACGAACAGAAACATTCGTTCGTTCGGAAGATCGGTTTTGGCGCGAGCTCTTCGATCACGCGGACGTGATCAGTGAAGGTTCCGTTCGGCAAGAAAAAAACGGACGCACCTGGTTCGGCTCCTCGAGCATCATCCTCACGTTATCCACAGCTTCTCCAGAACTTCGCACGTTTCTGATCGCGCTTGCGCGACGCGACCTGCACGTCCGTTTACGCGCGATACGTCTGGCATGTCGCGAGGCGTACGCGCGTGCGGCCCATGAGCTCCGTTGTGTGCGTTGCGACCTACGAATCGTCAGTGATGAACGCGGAATCAGGATTGACGTCGACGTCGAAGCACCGTTCAAAGAGAGAGTAGCCGCGACTCGTGGCTGAACGCGCGCGATGCCAAACACAATCGATAAAAGAGGCGACTTACCTGAAGAAGGCCACGTGATCCACGTCGCATTCGGCCCGGGAGGCGGCCGCCTTTCAAAACAGCCGAAGCCATCGTCATCGCGCTCGACAAGATCTTCGGAACCTCCACCCAGCTCGGCCCCAGAAGATCCCGTAACAGATGTGTTCACCCGCCGCGAAGTAGCGCGCTTTCTTCAGGTGTCGGAGTCACGGTTACGTTGGCTCGATCAAAGCGAAATTGTATCTCCATCAGGCACGAAATCGGGTCGTCGCGCCTATACCTTTTTAGATCTCATCGCGCTACGCGCCACGCGCGAACTTCTCGCTCACGAAATTCGTCCGCGCGACGTTGCCCGCGCCATTGGAGCACTTAGGTCCACCCTGCCGCGAGTGACTCGCCCACTTCACGAGCTTCGCATTGTGAGCGATGGACGTAGAGTCGTTGTGCGAAGTAACGAGGGGGTGTTTGAGCCCACAACCGGGCAACTTGTTCTCGATTTCAACACGCGTCAGATCCACGACGACGTCGTGCGCGTCTTGCGGCCAAGCATCTCGCCCGATCGACGCCAAACTGCGTACGATCTGTATCTCGAGGCTAGCCAATACGACGAATCGCCCTCGACGTACGAACACGCCGTTGGGCTCTACGAACGAGCTGTCGCGCTCGATCCCACACTGGCGATCGTTTACACCAACCTGGGCAACATCCGTTTCCGGCAGGGCGATTTAGAGGCCGCTGAGATATTGTATCACAAGGCGTTACAATATGACGTCGCCCAGCCAGAGGCACATTACAATTTGGGTTACATGACGTTTGAGCGCGGCGGATTTGAAACAGCCATCACGTATTTCCTAACCGCACTTGAACGGGATCCGCGTTTCGCAGACGCCCATTTCAACGTCGCGATGGCATATGAGCGCGTTACGAACCGCGTAAAGGCGCGCGAACACTGGGAAATGTACCTCGAGCTCGAGCCCGCCGGAGCCTGGGCGGATGTAGCGCGTGACCACCTTCGATCACCGGACTAAGGCGTGTCTGCAGCCCCTCAGCACTTCACACACGCGAAGCACGTGCTCGCGCGGCAGCTCCGGATACATCGGCAAAGCGAGCGCCGTGGTTGAGGCCTCTTCGGCTTCGGGCACAGACGAAGCGTCATATTCGACGAACGCGCGCTGTTTTGGAAGCGGCTGCGGATAATACACCTGCGACGCAATGCCCTCTTTGGCAAGCCTCTGCTGTACGTTCGCGCGATCATTCACCCGCACCACAAATTGATGATGGGCATGCTCGATCCCTGTTCGCGGAGATGCGGGCACACCCTCTACCCCCGCAAGCGCTTCGCGGTACCAAGCGGCCACCCGGCTCCGTTCCTCATTCCAGTTGTCGACATGGGGAAGCTTTACACGCAACACCGCCGCTTGCAGTGCGTCGAGCCGGCTATTGTAACCCACCTCTTCGTGATGATCTGGAGTGGTCGTTCCATGAACACGCAGGCGCCGCACACGGCTAGCGATGTCGTCGCGATTTGTTGCCACGGCGCCCCCATCGCCCCACCCTCCAAGATTCTTGCTTGGAAAGAAACTAAAACAACCCGCGGTACTCATCGCGCCCACGAGCCGTCCATCAACACGTGCGCCGAGCGCTTGCGCCGCGTCTTCGAGAACATCGAGATTGAATTCGCGTGCGATAGCCGAGAGTGCCTCCATGTCGGCGGGCAGTCCAAACAAGTGAACAACAATAAGGGCTCGCAGGCGTCGTGTTCGTTTGGAAGCGTATGTGTCCGCGACTTGCCTGACCGAGGCGGGTGATAGGTTCATCGAGTCACGATCAATGTCGCAAAACACCGGCCTTGCGCCCACACGAACAATCGCCTCGGCGGTCGCAGCAAAGCTGTATGCGGTCGTGATCACATCGTCGCCTGCGCCAATACCGAGCGAGTGAAGCGCAAGCACAAGCGCATCCGTTCCCGACGCCACGCCAACAACGTGCCTTACACCCAAGTACCTCGCGAGCTCGTTCTCGAAGCCATCAACTTCCGGCCCCAAAATGAATCGCTGTTCATCAACGACACGCGACACGGCGGCCATGAGGTCGCTTGCGATTCGAGCATGCTGAGCGCGTAAGTCGACGAGGGGAATATGCATGCGCTACCGAAGACGACGGTGCGCCAAACACGGAAGCTGTTTGCGCACGCGATGTAGGTATTCGCGATCCACGTGTGCGAGCGCGATGCCCTCCCCTTCGGGGCACTGCGCGAGAACATCACCCCATGGATCGATCACAACAGACTTTCCGTACGTCGTGCGACCTTGCGTGTGTTGTCCGTGCTGTGCGGGAGCGACCACGTACACTTGATTCTCGATTGCGCGCGCGCGCAAAAGCACGTGCCAGTGATCTTTGCCCGTTGTCAGCGTAAACGCGGCAGGCACGGTAATAATTTCTGCACCGCGATCGACGTTTGCACGAAAAAGCTCCGGGAACCTGAGATCGTAACAAATGGTCATGCCGAGGCGAAATTCACCCACGTCTGCAACCACGGGCACCTCGCCCTGTTGCGTTGCCCGGCTCTCACGTAGGCTCGTTCCGTCTGCAAGATCCACGTCGAATAAGTGGATCTTACGATAGCGCGCCACAACGCCGGCCTCTGTCACGAGGAGCGACGTGTTGTACGGGCGCTCTGGATCGTCACTTCGCTCGGGCATGCCTCCAGCAACCAATGTGATTCGAAGGGAGGACGCGAGATCCCGAAGCGTTTTCGTAATTGGGCCAGGCGCCTCGATGTTCTCTGCAATTGCGCGCTTGTCTTGCTCGGGCCCCATGAAGGCAAAGTTCTCCGGCAAAGCAATCAATGTTGCGCCGCGCGAAGCCGCCTCGGCAACACGTACGCGAACGCGCTCTAGGTTATGGGCAACGTCCGACTGACTGTTCAGTTGAACCACTGCAAGGTACACGTGTCCGTTTGTACACGCACTCGTCCGCGACGTCACGGTTGCCTTGGTCGCAGACCTTAGCCATAGTGCGGTGCACCATGGATCTTCGTGTCTTTTTGGAGCCAACGGTCAATCTTGAGAAGCTCGAACACTATCTCAACGAGCTCGGCCATTCCGGCCGCTTGTACGTTACACGCCAGTGGAACTTAGAAACGCAGAAGAAAATTTACGACGCCGCAGCAGGATTCCGGGCCATTACGCTCGACACCATCGTGCCCGCGGGAACGCCTCCGTTGCAGGAAGTCATTCACCACGGAAAAAACACGCTGCCGGTCTTTTCGCGCTTCCAGAAGCGTTTTTGCCGTCCTTCCGACGGTGCCGTGACCGAAAAATTGTGGGGGTACAATCACCAAGCGATGGCCCCCGTGACCGGACCTGGCTATTTTGTCACCGTCCAGGGTGCAAACGCGGGCGAAGTCGACATCGACTATCGAATGCTGCCCCCCGAAAAAGCCATCCCGTGGCCCGAAATCTTGCCAAATACCGCCAAACTCGGGCGCTTCATTTATGATGGAATGGTTGACGTTCTTCGGGGAATTTCGTCGCACGTGACGATTGGCCGCGCCATCGTCAAGGGCAAGGCTCAAAATGCCTACTTTGTGCTTGTGCGCGAAGA
>JAHFDX010000779.1 GCA_023248785.1 Myxococcales bacterium | reverse complement strand
CGAAGCACGATTCAATTCCTGCGTGACGTGCGCCTTCACGCGCGGTATTCGCCAGGAGCCTGGTGTTTTTCGCCGATCCCTTCGCGCTGGCGTTGCCGGGCTCGCTCAAAGTACAGTCGTACGTATCGCTCGCCCTCCTAGCCATCACTCGGCCTCGACGAAAACCACCAGGCTCCTGTTTCGAGCGCTAGGCGCGGTTGTGCTGGCCTCGATTCCAGCATTGACGCTTATTCTACTCGATGTCTGGCTTCGCTTTCCGCTCTTACTCCCGTACACCCGGGAAGCTGCAATCGGTCATGCGCTTCGCGGGGGATTCTCCCTTCTGGCGTGGACGTGTCTCGTGCTTGCAACCACCGCGCGTTCGCTTCGCCCGATTGCGGGCGCGTTGTTGCTCGCGGTACCGCTGGTGTGGGGGCCACAGGTACGCACATATTTTCTTCACGGAACCTATCTGAACGATCGCGTGGCGCGCATGGGCACCACGTTGATTCCACCGGCCACCATCGCGGGATGGACGGGCGGCGTTGCGGTTCTTGCGTTGTTCGGACTCTTTGCGTGGCTCGCGTCGAAGTGCGTTCGGGTAAGGTGGCCTTCTGCGATCGCATGTGTGCTTACGTCGGGTGTGTTGTTTGCGGTTCTTGCCACACGAGGTCTTCCGAGTGCGGGATGGGACAACGGCGCGCCGCCCGACGTGCTCTGGTTGACAGCCGCGTACGCGAAAGTGGAGTCGCGAAGGTCGGGCGCGGACATCATGACGCAGCTCACCGACTTGCCGGGCGCAAGGTCGCCACGAGCTCTGCCGAAAGTGGCGAGTCGTAGAAACGCGAACGTACTGATGATTGTGACGGAGTCCGTGCGCGCGTCCGATGCTTGTTCCGCGTACCAGGCGGACTGTTTGACAATGCCGCGGGTCAATGCGCTTCTCCCGAACCGCTTGGGTCTTCGTCAATTTCGCGCGGTGGATTCAACCACGGCGCTGTCGATTGCCGTTCTGTGGACGGGCATGCCCCCCGAAGCATCGCGCGATCGTTTCCACACGGCGCCTACGCTTTGGGAATACGCAAAGGTGGCCGGGCGATCGACTGCGTACGTGACGGCTCACAACCTGCTGTTCGCAAACTTCGGACGATGGCTGGAAAGCAATCCGTTGGATGTGTTTGTAGCCGGAACGGCCGTCGAGCCCTACGCGACCTATCAGGAAGGCGCGGACGACACCAAGGTGCTTTCGCGCGCGCTTTCCGAGGTTTCATCACTTCGCGAGCCCTATTTTGCCGTCGTGCATTTGTCGAACACGCACTTCCCGTACTGGCGCGATGATCGGGAAGCTCCGTTTACGGATGCGCTCAATGCGAAACCCGACAAAGCCCCCAGCGAGGCCGATTCGACACTCGCGCGTTACCGCGATTCGATTGTTCGGCAAGACCGGGCGCTTGCGTCGTTTCTTCTTGCGTACCGATCCACCTCGCACGGCCGATCGGCGCTCGTTGCGTACGTGTCAGATCACGGAGAACAGATCTACGAACGCGGTCAGGTTGGGCACACGTGGAGTTTGTATGACGAGGAAATCCACGTGCCGTTCTTCCTCGATGCGCCTTCGAGTGTTCTCGACGAGCAAGAAGTCAAAGCGCTCGAGTCTCTTCGGGACGCACCGACAACGATGCTTGATGTGGCTCCTACCCTCGTTGATTTCATGATTGGAGGCGGCCCCACTATTGCGCACGACATGCCGGGACGTAGCCTCCTTAAAGGTGGCAGCCCGTTGCAGCAAGCCATCTTAATGACGAACTGCAGCCGGATGTTCTCGTGCGCTACGCGCAATTGGGGGCAATGCGCTACCCTTTTAAGCTGCACGCGACAGAGGACGAGGCGGGAGAATGGAAGTGTTTCAACGTTGCGGCAGATCCCGACGAGCGCCGGCCGCTCGATGTGGACATGTGTGGTGATTTGCGTTCGCTTGCCGAGGGTGAGGGAAGGGGCGCACCGTTTTCCCCGAGAACGGCCACACGATAGGCGGCCACTCACTACTTCAGTTCGTATGCTTCGACCGTGTCCTCTGTGAAGTGAGGCACGAGGACGCGCCCGCGCTTGGTGTCGTATCCGATATCGGCCGGTGCCTTTTGATCGGGGAGCGCCACTTCAAATGCCGTCTTGCCGTGAAAGATCGCAGAGCCTTC
>JAHFDX010000778.1 GCA_023248785.1 Myxococcales bacterium | reverse complement strand
ATCCCCTCATTTCCATTGAAGACGGATGCGCCGAAGACGATTGGGATGGATGGAAGTTGCTTACGGAGCGTTTAGGCAGTCGCGTGCAGCTGGTCGGTGACGACCTTTTCGTAACCAACGTCGAACGTTTGCAGCGAGGCATCGACGGTGGATATGCAAACGCCATCCTCATCAAGTTGAATCAGATTGGAACGCTCACCGAGACGCTCGACACCATTCGTCTGGCGACCCAAAATGGCTATCGATCGGTCATCAGTCACCGGTCAGGCGAAACCGAAGATGCCTTCATCGCCGATCTTTCCGTGGCAACGAATGCCGGACAAATCAAGACAGGAAGCCTCAGTCGGTCGGATCGTGTGGCGAAGTACAACCAACTCCTGCGCATCGCCTACGAACTCGGCGATGGGCAATCATTCGCGGGCAAAACGCCTTTTCGAGGAATTCAGAAATAGGACACGTGGGACGAGCGTCTCTTGATACGAGTCCGCGTTGGAGATGAAATCGGTCATGAAAGCGAAAGTTGCAGTTAAGAAGTGCAAGCCCCAAACCATCCTGCGCGATATTGAGCAGCTCTGCGAAATGGCGGGCATGTCAAAGGCGTTAGGCAAGGGGGCGACCACGATCTTGAAAGACAACATCTCGTGGCACTATCCATTTCCCGGTGCGAACTCGACCCCGTGGCAAATGGAGGGCACGATCGTCGCGCTCAAGAAGGCTGGTTTTTCCGACGTTACGTGTGTGCAAAACAAAACGGTCGTTACGAACGCATTCAAGGGCGAAGACCTCAATCACTACGTTCCGCTGTTCAAGAAGTATCAAATTCCGGTTCTTTACAACTTTCGTGACACGGACATGTTGTGGGTCGAGTACCGGCCCAAGGCGAAGATGCACGTGCTCAATCGCATCTTCCCCGAAGGCATCCACATTCCGGACTACTTCTTCGGCAAGAACATCGTGCATTTGCCGACCGTCAAGTGCCACATCTACACAACGACGACGGGCGCGATGAAGAACGCTTTTGGCGGATTACTCGCCACGAAGCGGCACTACACGCACTCGTGGATCCATCGCACCCTGGTCGACTTGCTCGCGATCCAAAAGGAGATCCACGCGGGACTCTTTGCGATCATGGACGGCACTACCGCAGGGAATGGTCCGGGGCCGCGTACAATGATCCCGGTCGTCAAGGACTACATGCTTGCGAGCGACGACCAGGTCGCCATCGATGCAGTGGCCGCGAAGATGATGGGATTTGACCCAATGTCTCTCGAGTTCATCAATGTGGCGCACAACGATGGCCTCGGTGTCGGTGATGTGCGCGACATTGAGATCGTTGGCGACGACGTTTCACGCGAGAGCTGGGGCTTTGCAGTCGGCGACAATGGCGCAAGCATGGTGGGTGACTTCATGTGGTTCGGCCCAATGAAGAACTTCCAGAAGCTCTTCTTCCATACGCCCCTTGTCAATGTGTTCATCTTCGGCAGCGAAGCCTATCACGACTATTACCGATGGCCGATGAAGGATAAGAAGACATTCGAGAAATGGCGCGCGGAAACTGCGTGGGGTCGGCTCTTCGCAGCGTATGAGCGCGGCGAAGCGCAGCGCGTGATCACGGAAACCCAGCCGACCGCGTAGCGATCCGAACACTTACGAAGGCAAAGCGTTGGACCGTATTACGTACGGTCCACGTGGATCGTACGCGCTCCTACTACATCGATCTATTACGTCACCTGCTTCGCTCGGACGTGCGGGAATTTGCCGTCGCGACGGGAAGGTTGCCGTGCGTAAAAATTTCTGAGGTCTACGAACCGATCGACGACGTTCCGTTTACGTCTGACGATGTGTGTTCGATGCTCGTCGCGTTTGGTGGAAGTCGATACGTCGACGTGCTCCAGGACAAGCCCACGAAGTGGAACACGCGCGTTGAAGGCGTGGGCGCTCTGTTGTTGGGTGCCGTGATACGCAAGGATCGCATTCAGGCTCGCGTGCTTCTAACCAAGCGCGATCCGTCGGGCGTTGCACCCAAAGCACCTGAGCGGTCGCAAACTTCGGACGTGCTCATGGCAGCGCTGATGGGGGCGACCGGACAGCGCGTCACGCCCCCTCCTCCGACCCGGCCAAGTACCATGTCGGCAAAAGAAGTCGCCGAGCGCTCTCGTGTCGAAGAGGAAGACCCTCT
>JAHFDX010000139.1 GCA_023248785.1 Myxococcales bacterium | reverse complement strand
CGACGGTGATTTGTATCCGAAGCCGACGCCGGATCTCATGACCGACTGCGCGCCGTACGACGCGGGCGATCTGGTGATGATTAGCAGCTACCGCATGCATCAGATTGAGCCGTTTGGAGGAACGCGGGATCGGATTTCCATTACGACGCACGTCGTATGGGAAGGGGATCATTGGGATTCGTGGTTTTAGAGCGGCGGGGCGCTATTTTTTGAGGGTACCGTAGAAGCCGTTGGTCTTTCCGGACGAGTCGCGGAGGTAACCTGCGATCGATTCCTTCGAGTGGTTCATTCCGTAGAGGCGCCCAGACCACTCCTTGCCAATGGTGAAGTCGAAACCGGGCCCATCAACGTGCGACACGGAAACGTTCTTTGGGCCTCCATCGATGTTCAATGACACCTTCAAACCTGGTCCCGATTTTTCGACTGTAAATGTAACATTTTTAGTTCCAAATCTTGTGTTGAACGTACCGTAGCCTCCAGTGTACGTGCCGCGCGATGGCATGGGCACGTCAACGACGTCTGCCGACACGTCGTGCATGCTCAAGAAAATCGGGCGCCACGTCTTTGTTTCCCAGTCGCCGTCGCAAACCTCTTTCGCTATATCCCAAAACACGGAGCCCTTCTGAGGGGTACCCAAACGCCCCCATTGCCCCACGAGTCGGTTTAGGATCTGAGCGCGATACATGCATCCGGAAACTACCTTTTCGTCGCTGAAGGTGAGCACGTTCGACCAAACGTCTTCGTTATGGATCCACGTGCGAAAGCGCTGCGCCCAGTAGTGGGTCGATTCCGCTGCCATTTGCATGGCGAGGAAATGGCCGCGCCGCATGTGCCAATCGCGATTGAGGTGGCAGGTTGCGCTTGGCTCGTCCCCGTCGCAATGTTTGAAGCTCTTGCCGCCCTTGCTGGAGCCCCCGTGTTGTGGCCAGCAGCCGGGAACCGGATTGCTCTCTTCGCAGCGCGGTGTCACGTCGTCGCGCCCCGCGAGTCGCTTGAAGCCATGGTTGTCGTGCCAGCCCGACGCTTCTCCCGAGCGTAGCCCGAACGCAGGCTGGGCCGGTCCCTTCGCCGGAAGAAGTGCGGGATTGAGCCGCAGATCGTCGCTGAGCTCTTCGTAGATCACGAGCGGCCTGCCGACCAATTTTTGCCAATCGACGTCGGAGAAATTCGAGTGTCCGTAAAAGTCTTGCGTTGCGTGAAGAATGATCCCAAGCGTCGCGAGGATCTTTTTCGGATCATTATTGTCCGCGGCAACGGAGGCCTTCGCTACCTTTTCAATCCATACAAAGCTGCGCCGAACAAACTCTGGATTCGGAAGATCATCGAAGTGGAAGTATGCCGCCTGGATTGTCGCTGTGTCGTTGTCGCCCATCTCTGCCCCGGTGGGATAGTTGACGACGTAGTCGACCTGTTGGTTCGAGATTTTTACGTAATCAATGGCCGACGCGCTAAACCCTGATTTTTGCAGACCCCGCGATGTTACGTCAAAGTGCGGCGCCGTGCTGAACGCTGCTGCGTTGGACGTGGCGAGGAGTGCTATGGCAGTCCACGCGAGTACACGGTAGATGCGCTTCATGGCGTACTCCTTCCTCACGGCTTCCGTTTCATAAAAAAGCCATATTCATTTCCATCAGTCACAGCGGCTCCGGCGATGCTCAGTGACTTCAGATCGTTGGGGTTGCCGATGAGATATCCGGTAAACACACCGGCCTCACCGACGACGAACGTCCAGCGATTCCCTGCAAATTCACGCGTCGAAATGGGCGATGATTTCCCGCTGTCGGTCCAGGTGCCCGAGAACGATCCGTGCGGGAAGTTCGCTGATCCCCCGTTGTACGCGAGGCTTGCGGTTCCCTTGTGGCCATCCAATGTCCACTCGTATTCGCCCTTCCATAACGCGGGATTTACGACGTTCGAACTGGGTGCAACGCTCGTGGCCGATCCAATTTCGAGGGAATACGACAGCTCGTATTGCGCGCCATCGGGGCTCCACATGTAGTGCGGAGGGAAACTCAACAAATATGTCAACGGGACGGTTTGGTTTTGGTGTTTTTTTAGGAAGGCAAAATCGATCACCTGGTCGACGTAATCGATTTCGTTCCAACTCAGCTGATAGCCCGGATCAACATCTTGGTATTTCGGAATGTCCTCATTGTCGAGGTCATCGCGATCCCAGAGTGAAACATGAAATCCTACGGTTTGCTCGGGCATGACCCATCGCCTTGGGTCGTTGTTGGAGAAGATCGTGCGGTTTACCGAAACCGCGTCGTTGCCCTCTTCAAGATCTTCGTAGGTCCAATTCTCGCCGTTCCAAGTGTGGGGGTCGCTGCTGTGAAACCCCGAAATATAGAGAATGGGATCGTCGTGGATCCCCCAACCATCGTCGTAGTTGTTGGAGAGATGAAGCGTGTTGATTCGGATGGTGACCGGAATTTTTTCGAGTGCGGAGAAGTTCGAAGGTGGTTCTTTCGACAGAACTGTGCGGACAGCCGAATTGTTTTTCAGGTTGATGTCCTCTGTGGACGAAATGAGCGCACGGACCTCCGCGTTCTGGCCAACGAATGTCGGTTGAAATTTCGCCTTGACAGAGACCCACTCACTCTTCTTGGTGTCGCTCGCCTGTGCGATCTCGAGTTTTTTCTGGCTGGTCACCACGTGCGGTGCGCCGTTCACAAGAAAGGTGACAGCCCAAGGCGCGGACGAAGCGGCAAGGCCGATGTTGTGCACGCGGGCCTTGAGGGTGATGGTGTCGTCGACCTGTGCACTGGCCGGCGCTTGCATTTCGGCAATGTGAAAATCGGGACCGGTTGGCACAACCAGTATCGGAACCGTTTTGGTCGCGCCAAGCAGCGAGATCTCTGCGCGGTACGCACCCAACGCGAGCTTCTTGTTGTTCGTGAAGCTAACGCGTGTCCAGTTGGCTCCCGCGATCGCACTAATTTGCTTGATCTGCGTGTCCAAGGGACTTTCTGAAGAACCGAAATACAGCCGATAGTGAAGCGAGGCAGGATCCGACGGTTGCTTCGTCATGTTGGTAACTCGAACGCCAACTTCGGAAGGCTCACCTTGTGAAATGGTGAGGTGTGCTGGGACGTCCTCGAGCTTGAGTTGCGGAATCAGCGTCGGAGCTTTTTGCGGACCCGAGACACTTTTGAAGGTGGCCATGGCTTTTACGGCCTGAAACGGCGTGATCAATCCCGTCTCTTGCGCCTTGTCCAAGGCAACAATTTCGATCGCGCGATTCGACGGATGGAGGCGTAGGCGCGTGGCTCCGTCGTTACTCAACCAAACCGCTGCACCTCGATGACCACGCGCCGATTTTCCGTGTGTCCTTTCAAGTTCGCTCGTGCGACTGAGGTTCTGACCGCGATACCAAGCCTTTGCGGCCACAACGATCCCCTTATCGACCGCGACACGCATTCGCTTGTAGTCACCGATCGGAAGCTCGATGCGAACCTCCTCGCGCGAGGGACGCTTTCTGCTTTTCTTCGTCGCGCACCTCCAGCCGTTCGCACGACATTTCTCTGTCAACGTCGTGCTTTTGTCCCCAAGCCTCACGCCCGCGAGCTCTCGAGGAAGTGCGTTCGGACTTGCCTTGGGGTCCGGCGCGCCAAGTGCTGCGATCGGTACCGAAGATAGAAAACCAATCGCTCCTAGGGCGATGCCTAGAACGGTTCGTCTCATGGATAGCCCCTCCACAACAATCGCTGATCCCATGCAGCTCAAATGAGCAAGGAAGCCGAATCACTTAAGAGCCTACATTCGTTAGACGCAACTTCACCAGACTCTTCAAAGTTATGCGCGTCAGCGCTTGGTCATCGGAACAAACAAGTAGTCAACATGGTCACGATCTCGCACCCTTTGAAACGTGAGCGATTGCTCATATTCACTAAAAGGCGCCCGCAAACCCGATTCCAGCGTCTGTGTTGGCTGCCGGAACGATCGTGAGGTTCGTACTCGAAGTGGCTGGTGTACTTACCGCTGAGCTCGAGCTATCGCGTGGATGGAGCAGTAGAGGCATGGTGATCCCCACCGCGGTGCCGACGCTCATGCCCACAAGGACGTCGGTCGCCCAGTGCGCGTCGCCCATCATTCGAAGGAGCGCACCGGTTGTCGCGAGCGATCCGAGAAGGACGCCGGCCACAGGAGCAATGCCTTGACCCCGCAACGCGAGGAGCGTCGTCGTCGATGCGGCGAGCGAGAAGCCCGCGGCGGTGTGGCCCGAGAAAAAGGAGACGTTGCACTCCGTTCCCGAGATGCCCGAGGTCGCAAACATGGCGCATCCGGGTCGGAGGCGGCCTGCCAGAACCTTGGTTACTTGGGTGAGAACGAACGAGGTGACAAAAGCCGACGTGACGATGGGCAGGTTCTGCAACGCGTGTTTGCGTTCATGGTTCACGAGCGAGGGAAGCGTTGCGAACGCGATGGCGGAGAGAGGCAGAATCGCGCCCACGGTGATGTCGCTGGCAAGGCGTGCGTCTTTCGGTTGTTCCCACACGAGCGCGCTGCGTGCCCCTCGGTCGAAGGAATTCGTGCCGCACCATACGCACGTGCTTGGCTTGGGAAGGAAGAGGGAGCCTAGACCTAGCGCGCTGGTGACGCCGAACTCGGCCCACAAGAACTCGTTCGTGCGTTTGAGCTCGGGCTCACTCGCGAGGGCGGTCGCCTCAAATAAAACATAACAAGTTACGAATGTCGCAAATGTGCAGCGCGTTGCACGCCCTCTAAGGCTACGAAGGCTTTCGAACGTCGCTCTCGACCAATCCATCTTTCAATTGCACCACGCGCGGCATGAGTTCGGCCAGTGCCGTGTTGTGTGTGACCACCACGATGGTGGTGCCATGCCGGCGATTGATGTCGAAAAAGAGATCTTGGATCTGTTCGCTGGTCGATGTGTCAAGGTTGCCGGTGGGCTCGTCGGCGAGAACGAGCTTTGGTTCCAGAACGAGCGCTCGTGCGAGCGAGACTCGCTGTTGTTCGCCTCCGGAAAGCTCGCCTGGACGGTGCTGCATGCGCTCGGCCAAGCCCATTTCCTCGAGCAATCGCTTTGCACGATTCGCGATCTCCGTGCGTGCCATGCCTTGAATCATCCCCGGCATCATGACGTTTTCGACCGCCGTAAAGTCAGGCAGGAGGTGGTGGAATTGAAAGACAAATCCAATGGTGCGGTTTCGCACGGCGGCCAGGGCACCGGATGAGAGTGTGGTGAGTTCGATTCCGTCGAGTGTGATCGACCCCGTTGTCGGTACATCGAGCGTACCGAGACAGTGCATCAACGTGGACTTGCCGGCGCCTGATTTTCCAACCAGCCCGACCATTTCACCGTGGTCGAGTGTTAGGTCGATGCCCTTCAACACGTTGAGCGTACGGCCCAAGTGTTCATAGTTCTTTGTAACTTTCGATGCGACTAAGAGGGCGGAAGACACGACGCCTTTCAGTAAACCAAGCGGCAACCGAAGCCAATCGCCTTCGATGTCATGCGCCGTGAAGACTCTCGACTGGGCGCACGCGGGAGGCGCTCCAGGCGGGAACAATGGAAGCGATGCTCGATATGAGGATGCTGGCGACAGCGACGAGTACATAGTCAACGGGGTTGAAAGCGACGGGAAGGCGTTCGATGTAGGAGAGTTTTGGATCAAACTTCCAGCCGAACCACGAGAGTCCCGCGCAGCAAGCAAGTCCCACGAGCATGCCCACAAAGGTGCCTACCGTTGCGACGATGATCCCTTCCGTGAAGAAAATTCGTAGGACCAAGCGATCGGTTGAGCCGAGCGATTTGAGCACTGCGATTTCGCGCGACTTCTCTGTCACCATGAGCGACAGAATACTCACGATGCAAAAGCCCGAGACAAAGAGCGCGATGGCGATCAGCACGAACACGACGATTCGTTCAAGCTTCAGCGCTGCAAAGAGGCTGCGATTCATCTCGCGCCAATCTCGCACGCGAAGATCCTTGCGACCTAACGCGGCTGCAATTTTCGGAGTCGTTGCCCCCACGTCCTCGGCGTCTTTCGTCTTGACCTCGATGGCGTGAATCTTCGAACCGACGTCGAAGTACGACTGCGCCACGCCCATCATCATGTACACGTGGCTTGCGTCGAATTCGTAATAGCCGCTGTAGTAAATACCCGCGACCCTCAACTTGAGGATTTTGGGCAAGAAGCCAGTCGGCCCGAGCTCTCCGAGGGGCGTGACGAGCGAGACTTCGTCGCCCACAAAGAGGTGCAGTGATTTCGCGAGCTCGCGGCCCACGATCACGCTGGGGCGCGGGGGAGGCCGTGTATCGATCACGGCCTTGACAGCGGGATCCAGGTCGTCGAGCGCTGGATCGAGTGATGGCCCCTTTCGATAGGGTTGCCCTTCGGGGCCGAGGCCAATGATCTCGTCGGCCGGAAGGGAACGGACGGCCTCGGGATCCGACAGGTAGGAAAACTGCCCGACTTCCATAATGGATGCGAGCTCGAGCACGTTGGTCGCTGCTCTGGGATCGATGCCGCGGACAACCACTCCTGCACGATTGTACGGGCTCGAGAGCATCCCTTCGCCGCGCACCACCGGCATCGCGCCTTGCACTCCAGGAAGAGCACGCACGCGGTCCAAAATGGGCTCGTAGGTGTCCCAGGGTGTTTGCTCGACTGTGTCGACAAGGATGTGCGCGCTGCTTCCCAAAATCTTGCGCTTTAGCTCGGCGGTGAACCCGCCCATAACGCTCGACACGATCGTCAGACCGCCGCTGGCGAGGAACACGGCCGCGATCGCCAGAAAACTGATTAGGCTGAGCACGCCACTCTTGCGCGCGCGCATGTGCCTTGCAGAAACAAACGCGGCAAAGCCAAGCTTTTCCAATGCCCTCAAGAGCATAGGTACGAGCGAGACGACGAGGGCCAATACGAAATAAATTCCGAAGGTGATGGCCTGTTGTCGAATTCGCGCGTCGGCGTCGGACCAGCCTTGCCCCTTCAAGACCGGTAGCTTGGCAATGGCCACAATCGACAACGCGAGCAAGATGGCGGCAAGGACTCCGCCAAACTTGAAGCGCATGACAACCATGGTTTTCCACGTGGACCCAACGTCGGCCCATAGGCGTGTGACGCGAAGGGCCAACCAAAGCACAAGAAACCAGGCAACGGATGCAGCGAGGGCCACGGCGAGTGTCAGGCCGGCCCTCAAGGGCTCTGCAGCGTGCTTGGCTGCGATGAGCCCGCCGCCCGCGACGAGCGTCAGCGGGATTTCTACGAGCATGGAAACGAGAAGGATCGACCCAACGGTGTTCCATCCAGTGCGCACGTGAAGCGTGCGTGCCGTCTTAATCGTCGACCAAAGTAGGTACGCCGCACCTATGAGCGACAGGGCGACGAGAATGTTCACAAGCTCTGGAGAAAGAGGTTTCACCGGATACGTTACCTAGTCGCTATTTACCCGCCTGGGCGCAGAAGCGGGAAGAGAATGACGTCGCGGATCGACGGCGCATTTGTAAGCATCATCACGAGGCGATCCATTCCCATGCCGAAACCGGCTGCGGGCGGCATTCCGTGCTCGAGCGCGCGGATGTAGTCCTCGTCGTAGTCCATCGTTTCTTCGTCGCCCTTTTTCTTCTTTTCGACTTGGGCGCGAAAGCGATCGGCTTGGTCTTCGGGATCATTGAGCTCGCTAAACGCGTTGCATAGCTCGCGACCCTCGATAAAAAGCTCGAACCGATCGACCATTTCGGGGCGTGCGTCGTTGCGCCTCGCGAGGGGAGACGTTTCGTACGGATAGTCGGTCACGAACACCGGGCGTGACTTGCTGCCATCCGCGCTTCGGTAGTCTTCTGCCAAGTACGGCTCGGCGAGGTATTCATAACAACAGAAGATACGTTCCCCGTCATTCTCACATTTGTCGAAACCCTTGCGAAAGTTCCCCCAGTCAAGAGCCTTGGCGCGGGGGGACGACTTAGACCACTCTTTGATCGATTCAACGAACTCGTGCTTCAGAACGTTCACGAGCTCAATCGTGCCGGCACTCTCGACAGCGTTTCGCCAGGTCGTGATTTCGGTTCGAATGGCGGCGTTTCGAACCGCATCGTTCATCGGAAGCCGCACGAACGGATCGTCAAGCGTAAACGAGCGGGCAGAAAGCCATGTCGCGTGTGCTTTTGGCATCGCTTTCGCGAGACGCTCATCGATACCCCGAAGAAGAAGCTCGGTGAAGTTCATCAAGTCGGTGTACGTGGCGTACGCCTGATAAAACTCGAGCATCGTGAACTC
>JAHFDX010000138.1 GCA_023248785.1 Myxococcales bacterium | reverse complement strand
GAGCTTACTCTCTACGGACTTCTTTTACTTTATGAGCGAAACCTCCCCTGATGAGGCACGCGCGCATTCTCATTCTTAGCGTGGCCCTCTGGCTCGCGGCACTCGCGCTTGGAATGCTTGTCGGCGCGAAGTCGATCTCGCTCTCCAACCTGTGGGCACCAGAAAATCCAGCTCTCCAGTCGGCACTCCTCGATGCACGGCTTCCACGCGTGATTCTTGGTGCCATTGCAGGCGGGGGGCTCGCCACTGCCGGTGTTGCATTTCAATCCGTGTTGCGCAATCCACTCGCGGAGCCTTACGTCCTCGGCGTCTCCGGCGGCTCTGCTCTCGGAGCCACAGTCGCGATGATCTTCGGAGCGCAAACTCTGACGTGGCTCGGCGCTTCGGTGGTTCCGCTCGCTGCTCTCTTGGGAGGAAGTTGCTCGACGGTCCTCGTCTACGCGCTCGTGCAAAGATGGCCCGACGGGCGGCACGCCATCTTGCTTGCTGGGGTCATCGTCAACGCAATTGCATCTGCGTTGATTACATTTATCAAGACGCTTGTGTCCGCGTCGCGCGCCCAGGAACTACTCTACTGGCTTACCGGGTATCTCGATGTTCATCCCTGGCATGAAATTGCCATGACCGGATTCTACGTGGGACTCGGTGCCCTCGTTCTCGTGCGCGATGCGGGTCGCCTCAATCTACTTGCACTCGGAAGCGAAAATGCAATGCACCTCGGAGTCGACGTGCGCGCGCTCGAACGCCGTACGCTTCTCGCGGGCTCTCTCGTCGTCGGAGCCACGGTGAGCGTCACCGGTCTCATTGGCTTCGTCGGTCTTTTAGTACCGCACGCACTACGACGATTGTGGGGACCTGACGCACGCACGTTACTTCCAGCTTCGTTCTTTGTTGGCGGGGCAACGCTTGTGCTGTGCGATTCGCTCAGTCGATTGCTTTTTCGCTTTCTTCACACAGAGCCACCGGTGGGCGCCGTCACCGCGCTACTTGGCGGGCCGTTGTTTCTGGTGCTCATGACGCGCAACATGAGGGCGTAGCACTGGCTTTGCATGTGACATTGGCGCAGGTGCATCGGAATCGCAGAAACAGATGACCAAGTTTCGCTCGTCCGATGCTTGCACCCGCTTGCACAATGCCGCGAGATCGTCGTCTACGTAGACCACCGAACCGTGGAAGTCCCCGGTCAAAGCTGCGTTCGGCGCCGCCATCTCGAGCGCGACCCAACGGCCCCGGTATGCCTCACTGCTACACAATTGCTGCCAGGAAAGTCCTGTCCCCATGATCTGAACCCTTAATACGGCGCATCTGCGCGTCTGCTGAGGGCTAGCGCTGGGAATTGGGTCGGTCAAGGTGGTGCAGTGTCACCGCAATTGACCGTTACGAATGAGCTTGACTGCCGAGAAGCTCGTGCCACGACCCACGGTCGTCGGCGGCTGCTGTTGGGAGTCGTCGAGTCTTCAATTTGTTACAAATTTTGTCGAGGTCCCCTCATGCGTTTTCTAGGAATTTTAGCTTTCGCAGCATTCAGCGCCGTTGCCGCGTGTTCTTCGGGCGGCACAACAAGCGAGCCAGGTACCGGTGGAAAAACGACCGTGACCTCATCGGATTGCAGCTCAACGTCGAGCCAGGCATACACGTGCGTCGGAAGCGACGAGGACACGAAGAAATGCGCTTGCGCGGGCTCGAAGAGCTACACGCTCAGCGTGAGTGAAGCCGAATCACAGTGCAAAAAGGAAACGTCGAGCTGCAAGTAGTGCGCGCACGGGGCACGTGTGTACCCACGGCTTACGATCTCCACCAGCGGAGCATCTGATACTCTTCCTCAGTTGAAGGCGTTCGCCTAGCGAGCCGTCTACCCAAACGAGGAGAGCCATGCCCCGAGCCCGTCTTTTTCATGCGTTTCGTCGGATATCGCTCGTAGCAATGATTGCCCTCGTCGCCCCCAACGTCGGGGCAGAGTGCGTTGCGAAACCCACGGCGGTGCCCAAGATATACGACCCATTGAACTGGGCAAAAGGCGGGTACATTACAGCGGCCAACGGCTTCGTCACGAAGCAATGCACATTTCAGATGCTGCTCGTGAAAGGCGCAGCCATTGAAGCCATTAACATCCGGCCGCACATGACGCCTGCGGAGCTCGGCGCGTGTTTCAAGAACACGCAGCAAGGAAAAGTGGGGGTTTCC
Organism: Myxococcales bacterium; assembly: GCA_023248785.1. Lineage (GTDB taxonomy): Bacteria > Myxococcota_A > Polyangia > Polyangiales > Polyangiaceae > JAHFDX01. The sequence goes on along the minus strand of JAHFDX010000138.1, from coordinate 6,090 downwards.
AAGATAGTCCGGAGGCTTGCGTCGCTCGCTGACCTCCAGGGGTTCAAGAAGGGCGCGGGGATCAAGGAAAGCGGCAACAACCCCTCAGTGCCCTACGCTGTCGCTGGGATCGTCGTTAGAAGAGCGTTTGAACTGATCGTGGACAACCCGGCTGTTATGATCGGCATGGCTGCCATGGAGATCGTTGCCGTCATCGCGGATGGTTCGTGCACGGCGCAAAATATGGATCGTTTGCACGGCGATCTAGAAACCCTGATCGATATCGGTGGCCGGCTCGTCTACACAGAGAACTTGACCCGCACGTCTCCGGACACACACGGCGGTTGGTTGTTTCAGCGGGCCGTGACGTACCAAATCGACATCGGCGACGTGGCCAACAACACGTGGAAAACGAAGATTGTTCCCTTGTACACGTACGCTGCACCGGTTGAGCTTTTGCAGTAGGCATTGGGGCCCGGTGCGGTATGCCCAGGGCGCTACCCATGGCTCCACGCCGCTTGCGGTCCTTCTACGGCCCCACGACGAACACCGGAACGGATTCCTTCCACAAGAACTGCGCAGCGTTCTCCATAAGCGCGAGTCCGAAACGGTAGGGCCCTGCGACGCCGCGAAAGTTCATAATCAGTTCAAACGTACTCGCGTCCGTAACACGCACAATCGATGAGCGCACAGTCCCGCCACCTCGTTCGGCGATGAAGGCGATCGCATACGGCGCACGCCACAGTGCGCGGCCGCTTATGCGCAATGCGCCTCCGTGCATGCGCGCAGGAACTACACTTTGAAGTTCTACGCCATTCAATTCGAACGCGCGGCTCGGCAGCACCGAAATGATCGGCAAGGGATTTCGATCCGAAGGCTCACGACGATTGGCTGACACGTACGCGCTGCCCTGCTTCGGCACGCCTCCCGAAACGTCGCCCAAACAACCGGGAAGAGAGTGGCCAACAGGATCGACAAACTCAAAGTGCAGGTGGGGCTCCGAAGAGAATCCCGTGTGGCCGCTCTTTGCAATCGGTGTTCCACGAACGACCAGCTGCCCGGGCCGCACGGTCGCTGTCCCAGGCGCGAGATGAAGGTACTGCGACAAGACACCGCGTCCGTGATCAATCACGACCGTGTTTGCACGCGTGCGAAGTTCGTCGCGAAGACCGCCTACGGTAAATCCATCAATGACATCGACGACCGCGCCACTGCCGGCGGCAGCCACGACGGCCCCTTGCGGCATAGCGAAGTCCCAGGCGTACTGGTTTCGTTCAAAGTGACTGAACGAGCCGCCATTTCCTTGAAGAACGTCATATTGTAACCCCGCCGGATACGGAAGGCGAAAAGCTTCGCATGATTGCACTGCTTGGACGGCAGGCTCAGGATGGCATCCAACCAATGCGAGCACGATTGCAAACGACGCAGCGCGCACCTTAGCGCTCCACGAGCATCGAAATTCCTTGGCCGACGCCAATGCACAACGACGCCAACCCCTTCTGCACCCCGCGTCTCTGCATCGCGTGTACGAGGGTCCCCAAGATGCGCGCGCCACTTGAGCCGATGGGGTGACCCAGCGCAATGGCCCCCCCCTCCACATTAACGCGAGATGGATCGAGCTGCAGACCACGAATGCACGCGAGTGCTTGCGCAGCGAACGCTTCATTCAGCTCGATGAGGTCGATTTGTCCGCTCGTCCAACCGGCCCGCTCAAGCGCCTTTCGCGTCGCCGGGATGGGCCCCTCCCCCATGAGGTTCGGATGCACGCCCGCGGTCGCGTGAGCTACAACGCGCGCGAGCGGTTGCAGGCGCTCGCTTCGCACGACGTCTTCCGCGGCAACTAAAACGCCACTCGCTCCGTCATTAACAGGCGAGCTATTGCCCGCCGTAACCGTTCCTCCCTTGCGAAAGGCCGGTGGAAGCTTGGCCAGAGCCTCGAGCGTGACCTCAGGCCGCGGCGATTCGTCCTGCTGAACAACGACAGACTCGCCTTTTTTGGGAACAATCGTAACTGGCACGATTTCTTTTTCAAATGCTCTTGCGAGTACCGCACGTCCCGCACGCTGTTGCGATTGCAGCGCGAACAAATCTTGTTCCTCGCGCGTAACATTCCACTTTGTTGCAATTTCCTCCGCTGTCTCGCCCATGGAAAAAAGAGGGAACCGCTCCGCAAGCTTTGGATTTTCGAGCCGCCAGCCGATGGTCGTATCGTACACCTTTGGCACGTCTCGACTGAACGCCTCCTCAGTTTTGCGAAGGACGAAGGGTGCGCGCGTCATACTCTCGACGCCTCCTGCCACAATCACTTCCGCCTCGCCGGTTTGCACGCGACGAACCGCGTCGCAAACAGCTTCGAGGCCGGAGCCGCAAAGACGATTCACCGTAACGCCGGGCACTTCATCGGGAAGTCCTGCGAGCAAAAGCCCCATACGAGCGACGTTGCGGTTATCTTCTCCTGCCTGATTTGTCGCACCAAAAATCACGTGATCGATGCGCGGTAAAAGTGGAAGGTTGCGGGCACCCAGCGAGCGAATGATGTGCGCCACAAGATCATCGGGGCGCACGCTTGCGAGTGCGCCCCGGTATCGCCCAATCGGCGTGCGAACCGCGTCGATCAAAAAAACGTCACGCATGGTTGCGATGCTAGTGCATCACCTTGCGCGCGGCACACCCTCTTCCCAGGTGTAAAACCCCTCGCCCGACTTCTTGCCGAGTTTGCCCGCCCGCACCATCGATCGAAGCAGCGGAGGGGGCCTAAATTGCTCACCGAGCTCGCGATGCAAGTGGTCCAAAATTGCGAGCCGCACATCGAGACCCACAAGGTCCGTGAGTTTGAGCGGCCCCATCGGGTGCTTGTACCCGAGCTCCATGGCGCGATCGATCTCGTCAACGCCCGCAACACCTTGCTCGAGCATCCGAATGGCTTCGCATCCGAGGATGACTCCCAGTCGGCTGGTCGCGAAACCCGGAACGTCACGCACCACAATCGCGGTCTTCTTGAGCTGCGTCGCCAGACCGACTGCGCGCACGATGACGACCTTGTTTGTTGCTACGCCACGCACCACTTCGATGAGATCCATCACTGGAACTGGATTAAAGAAATGGATACCCACCACGCGATCAGGTCGCCCGACGCGGGAACCAATTTCCGTTATCGAGAGGGATGACGTGTTCGTCGCGAGCATGACGTTCTTGGGCGCAGCCTCGGCCGCCTCACGAAGCACGTTGATCTTGAGATCAATGTTCTCGAACACCGCTTCCAGCACAACGTCTGCACCGAGTGCGGCTCCCCCGATGGAAGCCGACGTGACGATGCGTTCGGAAATACCTGTGCGTTCTTTTTCGGTCAGCTTGCCCTTTGCAACAAGCTTGTCGAGTTGAGCTGTGATCAACGAACGCCCTCGTTCAGCTCCCTCGGTTGTTACGTCGACAAGGCGAACCGCGCATCCACACGCCGCGGCTTGCTGTGCGATGCCTTGCCCCATCGTTCCTGCGCCAATCACGGCGACGATTCGTTCGGCCATTGGGATCTCCGAGGGTGACACGACCTTCCGATGCACGGCAATGGTGTGCGTTTACATATTGCCCACACCTACTGGTCGGTCATTTTCCATATTCGCACCTTGTGCGAAGGGGCCTGGAGGGACGGGAAAATGAACATTGTCTGCATGGAACGTCGTCGGGTTTCGTATTGTTAACTATAGTGGAACGTCATTTCTTACGCGCCCTGTGGGTTGACCTGTTCCTCGTGTGCGCTAGCCCTGCATTTGCAGGGCCTCCGCCGGTCGTGATCGATCCAAAGGCAATCGCGGGAGATGGAGTTGCGATTGGATCCGCAATTACCAAGCAAGTTCCGATTTGTAAGGTGCTGCATGCCGTTCGCTCATCCACGTGTGGTGTGCAGGTCCTTGCGGAAAAATTGCTGCCAAAAATTTTTCCGTTTTCGCTCAAAAAATTCCCGGTCACCGCGGAGAAGCTCGCGTCGTTGCGAAAGTTAAATGCCGACTTCGCCCTGGAGACAGACACGTACACGCCGCCACAGACTTATGATCTCGACATAACCATCCCCTCGGTCCGCATCGGTACTGAGTCGGCTCCCAACGCCGACACCGTCGCCATGAGTGGTAAGGCCGAGCTTTATGTTGCTCCTACATCCAGCAAGATCAAGGCGGTCAAGGCGGCGGTCGATTTTTCGGGATGGGTGGTGATCAACATTGCGCCTCGCCCAGACGTTTGCGGCACCCCTGCCGATGACGTCACGGTCGCGAAGATTTATGTCACTCCCGTAATCGGTAAGATAACGATCACGAACCTCGAAACGATACGCCCTACGTGGACGCAATTGGCACTCGGCGACAAGTCCGTTCGATGGCTACTCAACTCCCTCTTGTCAATGGCGCCGGCACTGAGCCTCGGAGTCGACGCGTACTCGGGTCTGCGCAGGCAAAGCAAGGAGGGGACTTTCCAGCCCGGATTCGTGGTGTGCCTCGGTTCCAAGACGGATTGTAAGGCCAAGACGAAACCGGCGAAGGCAACACCACCAGCAATAGTTGAAATCAACGCGGGCGAATTGGGCCGCCTTGATCTCACGACAGGACTTCCTCAGACCCCAGCCATCGCAGACGGAAGTAACCCATTCATCTGCAACGCGATCCAGCTCGCAACGAGTCGCAATGAATGCAAAGCATCGTTGGTCAATCGACTGGCGAAGGATCTGTTGCCACTGAGTTTTCCATTTCCGCGAGAGGTGCTTCGCGCCACTTCGCAAGGCCGTGATCAAAGCACGAATGTCACGGCAGAAATCCAAAGCATTGACGTTTCGAAGTTCGACGTGGAAGGGACCACGCTCAAGCTTCAAACCTCCGCGCGCGTAGCCGTAAAGAATGCGGCTTCAAGCACCGACACACCGATAAACGCCTCGGCGACCGGAACGCTCACGGTCACGCCGACGTGCGCTAATGGCAGCGTCAAACTGAGCCTCGCGGGCACCAAGTTCGCGAGCTTCGACACGGGCAATGAAACGGTCCCCAGGTGGCTCCAAGAGGGCTTTGGTCGAGCGGTCGTAAACTCGGTATTGCCATCCATCGATCTGTGTCTGAGTCCGATCCGGATTCCCGGTCTCAGCAAAGATCTCAGCCTGTGCTCGCTGACCGACAAGCTCCTGCAGCAAAAGAACACAGGGCGCATCGCATCCGTGTTCGCCAAGAATGTGCTGCCCCTCTCGTTTGAACCATGGAAGCTCATGCCTGCCAATTCACGCGATCCGATCTTGGACTTGTTCCTCAAGGGTCTGTCGGTATCGATATCCAACGCACGCGTTGCGACCGGCGTTGGTGCCGACACGGTTACCGCCGACGTGGTGGCGAACAAGAACGGCGAGGCGGCTGAATTCAAAGGGATTGGCGTGAGCGTTCGCGCCACATCGTTCTGTGGAAAGTCGAACATCCTCAGGCTGACACCGACGGTCGACACCATCTCCAAAGGGGCAATCAAGATTCCGAAATGGGTCGTGCAAAATGCACTTGTACGAGTTACAAATAATGCCTTCGCATTGCAGCCTCCCGTCATTTGCCTACAAGGGGCATGTATGACGCAGCCTTTGAACACGATGCCGCCAACGCAAACATCATCCACGGGATTCGTCATCGCCACCGAGTGCGCTGTGGAGGCAAAAAAATGAGCCCATCCCCCTGGGGGGGATGGGCACTTGCCATCTTCTGGACAACCGCTGTGTGGGCAGTGCCTCCTGATGCGACGCCAAAAAAAGGCACGACGAGCCCGAGCACACCTACGTCAGCGACGGCAACCACAAGTACTCAGACTTCCGCTGTTCCTCGGGTGAACCTCTGTGGGATCACCCATGCGATTGTTGAGACATCATGCGTCGGAAATTTTCTTGGTGAAACGGTTATCCCTCGCATCATGCCCTTCAAGCTTGAGGGAATTCATTTTGATCCCAAGGCCGATAAGCCCACCGACAAAATTGATGAGGAGTTTCTCATCGACATTAGCGTCGATCGTCTTTCGGCGACAGCGAAGGGACTAGAGGGTGGGCGGATTTCTGCAACGACTCGAGCAAGCGCCGACATTCGAAAATTACGAATGAAGGTT
>JAHFDX010000777.1 GCA_023248785.1 Myxococcales bacterium | reverse complement strand
TACTTTCTCGCGGTGGCCTTTCGGCCAAACGCGAATATCGGCAAGGGGCGTTTTCTGATGCGCCTTGCGGGCCCGACGCTCCTCGCCGAGCTCGCCTGACGTGATGGGTGCGGTCCTCGTTCTCTCCGGGCCTAACCTTCAGCTCCTTGGCGTGCGCGAGCCCGAAATGTATGGATCGGAAACGCTTTCTTCCATTCACGATCGCCTTACGGACCGCGGGCGCGCTCTAGGCGTTTCAATCGATGCCCGACAGAGCAACCACGAAGGAGAGCTCGTCACGTGGATCGGCTCGGCGCTTGGTGCATGCGCCGGCATCTTGTTTAATCCGGGCGCGTATACCCACACCTCGATTGCACTCTACGACGCCCTTCGGGCTGTTCGATTGCCGTGCGTAGAAGTGCATCTATCGCATCCGGATGCCCGTGAAGGATTTCGTCGTCGCTCGCGAATTGCTCCCGCGTGCATTGGTCGGGTGTCGGGATTTGGCGGCGATAGCTATTTACTTGGGCTGGACGGGCTGGTTGCGTTTCTCAACCGGCAAACGACCCAACACGAACCCAGCCGAGGCTAGAATTTGACGATGTTCGCCACGGAACCATAATTCCCTCGCCACGCGGACAGGACTTGCGGATACGTCGCATGGACGATGCGTCCCTCGTCCGCAAGCTTCTTTGCATCCGCGAGAATGGTCTCAAGCTCGTCATACAGATCATTGTCGAGCATGGTGTCTTCCGGAATCATGACCGTGGTTGTCAATATCTTCCCTGACTCAATCGTTTTCGAATCAACCAGGGAGAGTAACGTGCGAACTCCGTCGATGGGTTCCTTCTCGACCTTCTTCGAGCCAAGGACCGTTGAGAAAAGGTAACCACTGCCGATGTAGCTCACCTTGCCCAATGGATTGTCGGTCGCAAAATCCGTCGTAGGCGACAGTGACTTCGGACGCCAAACGCCCGAATGCAAGTCATCGCCCCCTGTCTCGTGCCCGCCATCATCACCCGCAAATACGGTAAGGGCCTCCGGGCACCACGACTCTGTGGTGAATACATTGCCCGCAATGCACGTCGTCAACTCCTCGAGGGAACGCTCCTTGGCCGAAGTGCCGCCCATGATGGCCGCAGGCGTGAGGCCTGTGACCTGCCTTATGCGCGCGACGACGTCGGCGTAGTTATAGGCCTTGTCCTTGCACAAGCTCTGATTGCCCCGACCCGGAATACACTCGTGTGCGTGCGGCTCGAGCGACACGTTGAGATCTTCAGTGAGGTATCGAAACAACGGCTTGTTGTTTGTCGCCGCAGGATTCTGAGCAAGAAGGGCCGCTTCGTAGGCTTCGATCCCGTCCAGCACCACGTAGTCGGTTTGATAGCTAAGGCGCGCGTTGTACTTCGCAATCAACCCGGCCATGCGCAGCACGTTCGTACGGATAGGAGGCGTATCCATCTTGCGATTTGCGAAAACGATCGAAGCGATCGAGGGTACGTTCGTTGTGCGACACAAACGTCAAGTAGACCCGAACCGCTTGCGTTGACGATCCATCGGCCGCGACCTGCGCATCGCCACCTGTAGCGCCCGCATCCCCTGCCCCTTTCGAGTCGCCAGCCGGCGTCGCGGAACACGCTAGGAAGAGTGTAACCAACGTGAAACGCCATAAATTTTGGGATAATTGCAACACTTAGTGCCTAAATATCGATCGATTCTACGCACAGCCTTGGGGGCATGCATGTCGATTCTTGGTCTCACACGCTGCGCAGGGTTTGTGACGCAATGCATTGAAAACGCGTAGGTTTTCGAGCATGTGAATCAAGATTCGCATACGCATGAGTTTTCCTCGGGGTCCTGAACGCGCTAGCACGGGAGCGTGAAGTTCGACCTCGACGAGCTCCAGCGACTCTTCGCTGTTTTGCGTGAGCAGAACGTCTCGGAGTTTGAACAGCAGTCCGAAGGCGAGCAAGTGCGCGTCGTCATGCAAAACGGATCCCCGCCGTTGGTTGCGCTGTCGAACGCGACATCCGTTCTCCCACCGCCACCTCAAGCGGTCGATGGAAAAGTGATCACAAGTCCGCTCGTGGGCACGTTTTACCGTGCCGCCACACCGGAAGGGACACCCTACGTTGACGTTGGGGCCTTCGTGCGTAAGGGTCAGGCCGTCTGCATTGTCGAAGCAATGAAGTTAATGAATGAGATCGAATCG
>JAHFDX010000137.1 GCA_023248785.1 Myxococcales bacterium | reverse complement strand
TGCCAGACCTTGCCCCCGCAATGATTCGTACGGACTACGTTCTTTTCCATTCATTTTATGTGTTGAAGAAACCAGAGGGCCGAATCGGCACCGATAGGCCGTTAGAAGGAATGATGCAAGGCCGCGCGCTGCCGGTGCTCTTCTCTTCGCACGACGTGGGAGGTGCAATTTCATACAGCCAAAACGGCGGGTTTGAGCTCCCGGTGGAACCTGGCGGCGAGGTGCAGCGCGAGCGAGCCATGCGCCTCGCCATTAATCTTGCCATGTACGTGCTTTGCTCCAACTACAAGGACGATCAGGTCCATTCAACCTTCCTCATGCGAAGGCGCGGGATGAACACGACGCCGTAGACCCATGAACACATCTTTTGCAGCCCACGGCGATATGCCGCTCTGGCTTATCGTAGCCTCGATCGCGCTCACGCTGGTCACGCTAGCTCTTCTCGTTCGCGAGCTATCGACTGCGAAACGCATGCGCAACCGCCTTGCTGTCGGCGCCGTGGGCGTTCTCCTTTTCGTCCTTCTTTTGTTAGCAATCCTAAGACCTGTCCGGGTTACTGCGCACGAGACAACGCTCTTGCCTCGCGTGCTTGTTCTCATCGATAGTTCGCGCTCGATGGCGCTTCCTCGCGGAGGCGGCCTTCGAATGGATACGGCGCGCACCGCCCTCGAACAACTTCGATCGACGCTGGGCAAGGACGCCCGCTTTGCCACGCTGCAGTTCGGATCAGGTCCAGCGAGCGCTGTAGAGCACATCGCCGAGCCGGTGTTTGCTACGAGCGACTTCACCTCGGCGCTTCAGAGCGTGGGTCGCACCGAGCATGCGAGTCCGGACGCGCTGATTGTGATTAGCGATGGGCGGTTTTCCGACCCATCAGCTGACAAGCCCCTCGACGCATCATTTTCCTCCCCGTTGAAGGGTATTCCAATTCACACGGTCGCCGTTGAAACGCGCGCACCGCGTGATGCCCAAGTGCGACGGGCGGATCTCGCTGGCACCGCAGTCGCCCACGTACCGATGCCACTTCGGATCGAGCTCGGTTGTACGGGCGGGCTTCTGTGCACCGACGTACCGATTTCGGTGCGTGAACTTCGTGACGACGGCGAGCCAACGACGATCGCAACCGGCACGGCCACGGTCAAAGACGACCGAGCATCACTCGAGCTGAGTGTCACTCTCAATCGCGCGGGCACTCACCTCCTGGAGGTTTCGATCAAACCGCCAGAAGGCGACACCATTGCCGAGAACAACCGCCGCATCGTTCCAGTTCTTGTTAAGCGAGAGCGAGTGCGCATTCTTCACATTGCCGGACGAGCCACTCACGACGTGCGGACATTGCGCGATTGGTTAAAGGCGGATGCGTCCGTCGATCTTGTTTCGTTCTTCATCCTTCGCACACCGACCGACGATGCAAAGGCCACGGTTTCAGAACTTGCCTTGATCGAATTTCCAGTCGATGAGCTCTTCACCACCCACCTTCCGTCGTTCGATGCCGTGATCCTTCAAGACTTCGATGCACAACCGTACGGCTTCGAAAAGCACCTGCCCAACCTGGCGAGCTACGTGCGACGAGGCGGGGGCCTCGTGATGATCGGCGGACCGAACTCGTTCGTTGCGGGGGGATATGCCAACACAGCACTTGCAAACGTTCTGCCCGTCACACTCGATGGATCGCGATCAAATCCGGGCGCGGATCCCTCCGAATTTATTCCGACTTGGACAGCCGAAGGACGCGTTGCGCCGCTGCTCGATCCAATTCGAAACATTACAGATTACGAATTGCCGCCCATGCCGGGCACAAACATACTCGGGGATGCGCATCCTGCCGCGAGCGTGCTTTGGACCCATCCGTCCCGGAGGACGGCGTCGGGTGCACCGATGCCTGTCTTGGCCGTTTCCGATGTGGAAAGCGGGCGTAGCATTGCGCTGGGCGTCGATGGCGGTTGGCTCCTTCAGTTCTCAGATGTTGGCGTAAAAACAGGTGGGCGCGGACATGGCGCGCTGTGGGACGGCCTGCTCGGATGGCTCATGCGCGATCCTCGATTTGAGGCTCTCACCGCGGGCATGGCCGAACCGTGCATTGCGCAAATTCCGTCGACCCTTGCGATTCGCACGATCCCTGGATTCCTGCACCGTGAAACAGAACCTGTTGCGATCGATTTGGTACGTCTTGATGGCGCGAAAGCCCCCGCGCCGCACTTTCAGGGCACCATGCGCGCGGATCAGGAGCGGACTCTCGTGTCACTTCCGCCTCTGCCATCCGGAGGCTATTCGGCCATCATTCGCCTCGGACAAACGACTGCCGTGCGCTACGAATTTGCGTGCGAATCCGGAGGTGATGAATGGGCCGACCCACGGCCCGCTGCAGAGCACCTTGTCGCTATTGCAAAGGCGACCGGAGGAACACACGTGTCTGCAGCGGATATCACGTCGCTACCCATGCCGAAGGGTGTTCCACTCGTGTCGCAGCGAAGCACAAGGCCCCTCGCGCCCGCATGGGTTTGGGCCCTTTCAAGCGCCCTCGTCGCCGGCATCTTCTGGTGGATGCGGCGCGAGCGCGGCTTGCGATAGACTGGTCTGGTGCGTGCTTTTCGAATTCCGATTCTTTTGCTCGCCGCGTTGAGCTTGACCTCGTCAGCATTTGCGCTCTCGTGGCCTACCTCCGACGCAGCATTGACAAGTGAACTTCACAGTCACGACGAGGCCGTTCGCATTCGAGCGTTGCGCCGTGTGAAGATCCTCGGCCGGCCGCGCGCACTCGCCGAGTGGCAAAAAGCGTTGGGCGAAAGTTCGCCGATCACCCTCGTTGCGTTACAAGCATCCGTCGAACTCAGGCCCGCCGAATTATCAGACGACGTGATCGAACTGCTTCGCGCAAAGGATCCAAAAATCCGCGAGGCTGCCTGCGCATGGCTTGCCGAGGTTCCTAGCGACGGACAGCGTTCAGCCCTGCTTCGCGCTTCCGGCGACAGCGATCCCGATGTGCGTCGCGCCGCGTTGCGGTCCCTTTCGCGGTTCTCAGACGAGGAGGCCCTCACCGCGCTCCTGGGTCGTCTCGACGACCCGATCCCCACCGTTCGCGCGCAAGCCGCCACACTTCTCGGTGAACGTGGCGATATCCGCGCACTTGGGCCGCTCTCCGGCCACGTACAGGATCCCCATGTCGACGTTCGCATGGCGGCCGCACGCGCATTGGGTGAGCTCGGAGATCCACGTGCAGGTGCTGCGCTTGTGCTTGCGCTCCGAGACTCCCAATCTACAGTGGTGATCGAAGCCATCTACGCACTCGGCGAGGTGTCTGCGTCTTCCGCGGCGAGCGCACTTGTCGCGCGACTCAACGGTGCGGATCGTCATGCGGCCTATGCGGCTGCACTTGCGCTTGGTCAGTTGCGGACACCGGATGCGACGTTAGCGCTTACCGCGCGTTTGGGAACATCACTTGACACAGACCCTATGGAGTCCCCCATACGCATGGGCCTACGAATCGCAGGGGTCACAGCCCGCGATCGCGTGCGCGCGATATTGGCGACCGGCACACGAGACGCGGCAACGAGCGCAGCCAGTGTGCTTGCAGACATAGGCGACGAGACCGATGGTGCAAGAATCGCCGATGCACTATCTCGTGCGCGCATTCGCTCCGCCGATGGGCTCGCAGCTCTCGCGCGGCGTCCCGACGCCTCGGGGCTTGCCGTTGCTCTTCGTGCCCTTTCAAGTGACCGCAAGGATGTTCGCTCCGCTGCTATTGGAGCGCTTCATGCGCTTCTGGGCCAGTCTGACGGACGCGCGGCTGAGCCCATCGCGGCCGAGCTCGATCGAGCCACATCACCAAACGAGCGCGCAACCCTCACCGTGCTGTTGGGAAAAACTGGCGCGATCCGTTATTTTGCGCGACTCGAAAAAGCACTTCGTTCCAAACATTCAAGCGAACAACAGGCGGCGCTTGCGGCGCTAGAATATATGCGCTCTCCCGAAGCCGACGAGCTCTTGGTACAGTCACTTGCGCGGACGGAACCGACCCTTCGTCAGACCGCGATGCAGGTTCTGCGTCGCGCGGGAGGACGCGCAGCCCGCGACACGCTTCTTCACTCATTGACCCACGAGGCCGGTATTGACGCCCCGCTTGCACTCGCTGCGCTTGTAGGTCCCCTAAGCCGCAATCCCGATCCGGACGCAATCCGTTTCCTCGCAGATCTGGAGTCAACGTTGTCGACCGACGAAAGGTGGGCGGCACGAGAAGCACTTGCCCTCACGTCGCCAAAGACCGCAGCGTTGTGGTCTTCCTCTGAAGACGAGGCCGCGCGGCGTCTTGTCGCCGTCAGCGCAGGTGCGTGGCCAGGACCCGCGTGTGAATCCACATCACTCGGATTTCTCGGCGATCGTGACGAAGGAGTACGCGTCCACGCGCTTGCCTCGCTCGCCCGATGCGGCACACCAAACGCACGCGAGCGGCTGCTTGCACTTGCACAAGACCCTTCGCCCCGAGTGGTAGCTCACGTGCTGTGGGCGTTGTCGCGCGTTCCCAATGACGACGTGAGGAAATTGATATGTGAACGAGCTTCCGATGCTCGAACCCTGGTCCGAGCAAACGCCCTCGCCGCCGCAGCCGTCGCGCGTGCTTCATGTGATCCCAAAGTCATTCGTGCCAGCCTTCGCGTCACGACTAGTTCCATTGTGCGGTATGCGGCAGCACTCGCTGCACACGCAACCGGGGCTGAAAAACTCCTTGGCCGATGCGCATCGCGCGATCCGGACGCAATCGTCAAGGCGGCTTGCGGAGGCATCCCAAAGTTAGAACGGCGCGAAACCACCGACGTGTACGCTGTGGGGCCCGTGGGCGCAAAAATCCGCAATGTTTCGGTCTATTTGCAACGCCCCGATGGATTTGTGCGCGTTGCGTGGACCGATGCGCGCGGCGTCGCAGTCGACGTCGGATCAGTCGGAGATTGGCTTACCCTCGTCGCCCCGACGGATTTGCAATAGCGGCCGCTATCGCCACCAATAGCCGCCATGTCCAAATCGCGGTAAGGCGTTCTCGCAACCTGAGGAGTCAACATGTGGGAAATTAGCCAAGAAACCGTCGTGGCCGCAGCGCACCAGCTGCGATTTGCGCCGGGTGAGGGCGAACGCTTGCACGGCCACAACTGGCGCATCAAGGCCATCGTGCGTGCTAACGAACTCGACCCCTGCGGCTGGGTCATGGACTTCGGTGTTCTCGGAACTCTTTTGCGAAATCTCGTTGAGCCGTACGAACACGTGTTTCTCAATGAAATTCCCCCGTTCGACGACCTGAATCCAACCGCGGAAAACGTTGCCCGCGTGGTGGCAGATCGCCTCGCCGAGCGCATTGACGATGCGCGGGTGCGCGTAGCACGCGTCGAAGTTTGGGAAAATGATACGTGTGCAGCTACCTTTTTTCGACTCGCTGCCGTTTCTGGCTGACCAATTTCGGGCTGAAAGGCTTCGCGTGACCTTCAAAAGGCGATCCTCCCAAGCATTCCCGTCGCGGGTTGACACTATTCTCAAGTCGGCCGGACAGCATCGCTTGGCCCCAAAACCCCCGCCGTTTGCAGCAAGCGTTTGGCTTGATGCCGTGGGGCCGCTCATCGCCAATCGATCCGAGCCGCTGAGTTTGCAGCGAGGTGAGCTGCTTGTTCGCGTCAACTCTTCGGTATGGGCATCGGAGCTCTCGATGCACTCAAGTGTTGTGATCGCGCGTCTGGTCGAACGGCGAATTGAAGTGAGTAGGCTCCGTTTTCGAGTAGCTCCACCCGCGTTCGCACGGCGCCCGGGCCTCCCTACGATCCCGCGCCCAGTGCCCGAACGTGTGCAACTTGATCGCAGCGTGATGCAGAGCCTCGCGCGCGTTACAGACGACGGCCTGCGTGAAACGTTGACCGACGCCGCCGCGATGAATCTCGGCTGGCAACGACTTCAGGGGAAATAGATTTACGGCAAAAATGTAACAACTAGTGCTGTATATCCTGGCACGAGTCTTCGCACCTCTACGGGCGCACCCCGCGCGGACAATTCGGCAATCATCCGCAACTCCGAATCCGAATAGAATTTGCGCGTGGAAACGATCGAATCGTGCGCATACGCCCGCGAGCCTGTAGCGAGAAAGCCGTATACGGGAGCCACGCCCATCGTGATGAGGCTGCGGCGTCCATCTACACCGACGAACGCGGTCGTGCACGTTCGTCGGCACTCGGCAATCATGCGTGCAACCTGACCCGCAGTGAAGTGATGGATGCTTTGACCGATGAACGCGACATCGTACGCACCGTCTGCCACATCATCCATGGCGAACGCATTCAGGCGCCGAAACTCCGCCTTGATTCCACGTTCCTTTGCCGCTTTGGCGCTGGCTTCAAGGTACGGCGCAACTACATCCGAACCCGTCGGCTCAATCTGCAATCCCCGATCGCGGGCCATTTCCGAACATCGCAGGGTGAACTCGCCGTGCCCGCAGGCCAGTTCGAGCAAACGTGCCGGGCGGCCCTTACGCTCATTGATACGTCGTAGGAGTGGCTCAAGAACACTGAACCATCGCTCGTACGACCGCAACTTTCGATTGAACTTGTGCAACTCGCTAACGATTTCGATCTTCATTTGTGTCGGAATGTCTGGTCGATCGAGGTACTCCACCTCTTCGGTTCGCAGGGCACGGTCGAGTGCCTCGCGTACGCGAACGACAACGCCTGAATGCTGCGCCGCCCACTTTCGCTCCTCGCGCAACTGCAAAAGCGATTGATCCGCTAGGGCTTCAAGCGGCTCAGACTCAAAGCGAGCCTGGGCAACGAGACGTGAAGCGATGCGCGCGTCCAGCGAATCGAATTGAAGCATAGTAGATCGGTACTCGTTCCGTGCGCATGTGCAAGGGTCGCGAGCGCTGGAGAACCGGACGCAACACAATCGCAATTCGCCCGTACTACCGCGAATCCATGGAAACGAGGCACATGGGCGAAACGTGCAGCTACCGAAGCGCGCCTAGACGCTCGAGTCCTTCCAATCGTTGGAGCAAAAACCGATCGGCCGGACCCAACGTGGCAACCTTTTGCTTCAAGGCAGCCACGTACGTGCGCAGTTGTCGAAGATCAACCTGGTTGACCTTCCGCATCGCATGATAAAGCTCGTCAATGACGGGTGCCGGTGCGGGTCGCCCCTGCTGTGCGTACAGCTCAATCACATAGTCGGCCCATGCACCCTTGCCTGTCGCCGTTGCAAGCTTCGCAGAAAGCTTGGCCGCCATGTCACAAAGCGAGGCGGTGACACGCTTTCCTGCTCGACTCGCTTCGATCACATCCGCCAGGGCCGAAGCCAAAAGCCGTTCGGCTTCGTCGGCGCGTCCCATGGCGAGCGCCTTCTCGGCAACGCTGCCCAAAAGGACCAGTGAGTCCGCGCGACGAATCATGCTGGGCTCGAACTCGTCGGTAACACCGCCTGGGTCGTCATCCTGCGCGATCACGTCCGGTATTGGCATGCGAGGCAGCGTGCGATTGCCCGCGCTTGTTGAAGGCTGGCCACCCCCGCCTGTATCGCGCTCCTTGCCTGCGAGCAGCGAAAGTTCTTGCGCGCCGATCATGATGCGATCGCCGACTTTTAACTCAACGGTCCCTTGAATCCGCCTCGAGTTGACCAGCACACCGTTTCGGCTCTGCAGGTCCTCGAGAAACACGCGATCCGCACTCACCGTAAGCATCGCGTGACGCCGCGACACAAGAGGATCATCGAGCGAAAGCTGACAGCTCGCATTGCGCCCGATGGCAAATTGCCCCTCACCGAGCTCGAGATCATGATGGAGGTAACGTAGCCGGAAGCGCATGTTCGGCCGTCGCTACGGAGGAAATCACCCCCAAACGGAAGGGCTCCGCGCGCCGTCCGTCTGTCTACGAGCCGCTACGTGCCAGCGCAAGGCAAATTGATCGCAGACACTAACTATGGCTTCGGAGTGGTCGTGCGTACGCGGCCTTCAGTTTCACCCACGGAAGGCTCTTGACCATCCTGAACCACCAGAAAGACAAGCTGTTCACTTCCAATACGAATAACCGCCCCGTTCAGTAGAACCACAGGAGACGTCACAAGAAGGCCATCGACCGTAATGCCATTTCGGCTGCCGAGATCGAGCAGGCGGGCACTTTCGTGGTCGACAACAATGGATGCGTGCCGACGGGAAACGAGGGGGTCGTCGACCGTAACCTGGCAGTCAAGGCTTCTGCCGATGAGCGTGCTGCCAAACGGCAAATCGAACTCGTGACGTTGATAGCGCAGTCGGTACCGCATGAGCTCGTCGTTCACCATACAA
>JAHFDX010000136.1 GCA_023248785.1 Myxococcales bacterium | reverse complement strand
TCGGAGGGGGAAAGCGATGGGTTCGCGTGCGCCCCCCGGCATCGACGGAAGCTGGCATCTTGCTCGCACTGGCTACCTCACCCGAACAACAATCAAGCGTAGGCAACCAGACTGGCGGGCGAGTGTTCGTGTTCCTTGAGACCGATGATTTCTTGCGCGATTACAACGCGCTCATTGCGCGCGGCGTGTCCTTCGTACGTGCGCCGTCCGAGGAGAGCTACGGTACGGTCGCTGTCTTCGAAGATCTCTATGGCAATCGCTTCGATCTTATCGAGCGAAGGCAATAAGTTCGGGCAAGGCTCCCTTCGGCCAACTGCAACGTTCACAGCACCATTTCGAACTTCGATGCCACCCATTCTCGCCGATCGGCTTGAATGCGCCTCATCCTCATCCGTCCATCCCTCGATATGACGTGCGCCCATCGATTGCTTCGCGCGCTGGGCCTTGCATTCGTCGGCATGCTGACACTTCAGTGCGCACTCACAACCGACCATTGGGCGGAATCATCCAGTGCAAGGACACGGTTGTGCGCCCGATCGAACGATCGAATCGAGTCCACTTCCGAAGTTCGAATCACGAACGCGACAGATCTACAACGTGCAATCGAACCTTCCCACAAGCGCGCCTATGACGAACTGATCGGTCGATACGTTTCGGGTCGTGCACCGGTCTTTCGTGGTCACCTCGACGCGCGGTATGAAATCGCCGAACCTGTCTATGCTGACAGATGTCCAGCAACACCCACCCGAGTGTCGGGGGGCGCTCTGGCAGCTATCGAAGAGCATGTGCCGGATAACACATACGATCGTCTCCTCATCGCGAACGCCGAACAAACGGCGCGCGTCGAAATTATCAAGAAACGCGAACTCAACGCCCAAAGAGTACGCGTCGACATGTTTCTGGGAACGGGCCGATGCGCGCTAAACGTTATGAGTGAAAGCAGTGCGGACGATGCGTTGTTTCTTCGTCAGCTACCAATCTGCAGATACGTGTCGTGGGTGTTGGACGTTGGTGCGGCGGAATGGTCTGCGAACCCATCGCAGTATTTGTTTCGTCCGCACTTCATCGCGCGCAGTCATCGACACTTACGTTTCAAGAAATCGTTGCGATCAACAAAGACCGAAAGCACGTGGATGAATTCCACCATCATGCCACCGGTCACTCGCTCTTCCGTCACCTGCAGGGTTACGTGAGCGAATCTCCCTATCCAGATCCGGATCCGGCCACCAAGGGCCGCTCCTACCATCGCCGCACAGCGTACCGCGCGACTTGGCGAATTGAACCCGATCACCTCGCCACGTTGCGGGTCGTCGATCTGGCAATCGAAAAACACGAAATCTGCTTCATGGAGCAACGGAGTCTGGCCTGCTCGGGGCAACAACCGTGTTCGACGCTCGTAACGGTCTGTCGCAACGAATAGGACTTCAGCATCATGAAGGAGACCAGTACCGCGCCGGGTGCGTGGCTTTGAAGAACGCGTCGTACGCCTTGTCTTCCGCATAGAAGGCTGTGTCGACGCCCCGCTTGCGCTCGCCGATCGTAAGCGTGATGCAGTCTCGGCTTCCGCGATTGACGAAGCAGTGCGCGATCCGTGTTCCGGCGACGAAGTTGACGACGTGTCCTGCGCGGAGCGGGACCTCGCGTGGCTCCTTATCGGGTTCGATGAGCCTCACGTTACACTCGCCTTCAAGCACCCAGACAAGCTCCTCTTCGTGGGAGTGTGCATGCGTGAAGCTCGAACACTCGCCGGGTGGCAGGCGGTCAAGACCGACGCCGATGTTCACGGTGCCGAGCGCCCTGCCAATGTCGCGAAAAAATCCGAGGCGTTCCTTGTTGAAGGGCGAAGGGTAGTGCCCTTCCTCCTCGGGGACGTCGGGCGCGAAGACAATGAAAGGATCGGTTGGCATGGCCGCGCTACCTAGCATGGCTCGCCAAAATGAACTAAACGCAGCAACCGTGTTGCCGCGAGCATCCGCAACTGCGCCCCAGCTGCAATCGAAGAGGCTGATTCTGCGGAGTTGGTGCGACGCCGATCGCGAAGTCTTTGCAGAGATGAGCGCCGACCCGCGCGTGATGGAACACCTCCCTTCCGTACTTTCACGAAGCGAAAGCGATGCCTTCATTATGCGCATTCGCGAGCACTTCGATCAGAAGGGGTTCGGTTTGTGGGCCGTAGAGGCAAAAGGAGTCGCGCCGTTCATCGGATTCGCAGGGCTTTCAGTACCGACGTTTGAAGCCTCCTTCATGCCCTGCGTCGAGATCGGTTGGCGCATCGCAACACCCTTTTGGGGTAAGGGCTATGCGAGCGAAGGAGCCCGCGCGGCGCTTACGTTCGCGTTCGAAACGCTCAGGCTCGATGAGGTCTTGTCGTGGACCGTGCCGGCAAACGTGCGCTCAACAAGAGTGATGGAAGCCATCGGGATGATGCGGGACCCCACGGATGATTTCGATCACCCGAGCGTGCCCGATGGGCATCGATTGAAAAGGCATGTCCTCTATCGATTGTCGCGTAGTCAATGGGTTGAGCAAGTCGACAGAACCTTCGCAAGGTGAATGTAGCTCATCAGGTGCACGCAGAGGCCAACGCACCCGTCAGTCTTCGCAATCGTGCGCCAGAACCGGTGGTGGGCGCACAGAAAAGACGCTATAACGTCTCTATGAAGACGCTGTCGTTGACCGAAGCTCGCCGCAATCTCACAGAGCTCGCCCGGCAAGCCATCAGGGGCGAAGACATTGGCGTAGTCTGCGATGGCAAGATTGTCGCGTTGCGAGTGGTCGAGGTTTACTCTGAAGACTACGCGTTGCTTGAGTATGGCCTCACCCAAGAGGAGCTCGATCGCAAAGCCGCGCGCATTCAGAACGAGATTGAGAACGATCGCGGGCGCAAACGCCTTCGACCGGCTTTGCCTGCAAGAAAGCCTCGCACCCATACGAGTGGGACACGTCGCTAAATGCCGGTCCGCGTTCTGACTTCGCGGAGGTTTCAAAAGCTTTTTCTGAAACTCTCAAAGCGTGAACGTGGCGAAATCGATCGCGCCATCACCGCACTTAAAGGCGGCTTCGGCTCTCCTCATGCCCATCAAGGCCTTGGCATTCGTAAGCTCGTAGGATCACTTTTCGAGATGCGCATCGGTCTCGACTTGCTCATCTTGTTCTGGTTTGAAGAAGGCGAAGTAGTGCTTCATTTTCTGGGTAACCACGATGAGGTGCGCGCCTTCTTGAAAAAGTAGCTAGTCATCACGACGCGTTCGATTTCCCCTCAAACGCCGCGACAACCCGCTTCGGTGCCGCATGCTTCCACGAGCCAATCACAAGCTCGCGCATCATCGCTGCGCTCACCTTCGCGAGCCGCACGCCAAGCGATCCGTTACGGACTGTCCATCCGCCATAGCTAAAGAACACGTCCGGGTATTGGTCAAGCAGCGCCTCCACGCCGTCAGGCGATACGCGCACCATCACCTCGTTGCCGTCCGGCGTCATGGTTGCAAAAATCTTCTTTCCGACGCGGAACGACGTTCGTTCGAAGTGGGGCTCCTCGTGTGCGCCGGGGAGTGAAAGGGCAAACGTTTGAAAGACCTTCGGCGTCATTCGATCACTTTTCGCCGCGACTGGCCTTCACCTGGTCGAACAACACTTCAATATCCCACCTCGTTGCGCTCGCAGGCAGCTTGGGCGCTTCGGCGGGTGACAACTCCTCAAGGTAGTGCACTCCAATGTGTTTGAAGCCTCCCCCGACGTCTTCCGCTTTCGCGTTCAAGACGCGAAAATCATAGGCGTCTGGATTTCGAAATTGAGGCTTGTTACGTGCAGAAAATCCGCCCGCTCCTTCAGGGCAAAAGCCCCCCTTCTTCGACGTGTCGGAACACGTTCCGAAGAAGTTGTTCTCAAACGTGTACTGCGGTGTTTTCGGGCTCAAGAAGAGAGCCGAAACGCGCGCGTCCAAATCAGCGGAGCAACGTTCCGCCTCGCCTTGCACCGCAGTTCCAAGACACTTGGCCCTTTGGTTCACATCGATCGTTCCGCATCGATCCCGCTCACTCTTGAACCTCGCTTTGCAGTCTTTCAAACTTTCGCCCGCGTTCGGCCAGAACATGAGTGCCGCGTGCTTGTCGTCGCTGCCAACGAACAAGTTGTCGCGCACGAGGAAGTTTTTCGTACGGTTTGCAAAAGCCGAAAAATAGAGACCGCCCACCGCGGGGTCCTTCGTCGCGGCAAACGTGTTGTTTCTCACGGTGGCGTTCGAGCAGAAACTTGTCGTGAGCGCCTGAACGCATCCGCCCCCATTGGCCTCAGCGAAGAGATTGTTTTGGAACGTGAAGGTGTCGCACTTTCCATAAAGGTAATGACCCCACGGAAACCCCGCCATCTTCGCGCACGTACCAAACGGGATCTTGCCTTGCTGCCCGCGTCCCATGAGTTTGATGTACTGGTTGTGTTCAACCTTTGTGTTGAAGATGATGTGGTCAGGCGTGTTGCCACTCGCGGCGGGGCCAAAACCCGTATGAGCGCTGTCCTCGATCCAGTTCTGCGCAAAGCGCGTGTGAATCAAATGGCCCGTTTCGATGACCTCTTGCCCGCCTCCACGATAAACGTAGTTGTTCTCGACGCACCAGCCCACCATGTGGCCGGAGTTCATGATGTTGGTCTGGTAATACGTGTTGTATTCGATGCGCTTGTCGAGAGCACACGGCTCACTTGGATACTTCTCGGGATGCGTAAAATCGATCCAGTCCTCGATGACCACGTTCATCGCGTCGGATGCGTGGAAGAAATTGTTTCGAAGGATGATCTTCTTTGACACCAGATCGCCCGAGTACAGCCGAAAGAAAGGCGAGCCGTTGAAGTAATTGTTTTCCACGTAGATGCCTTCGGCGGGATAGAAGCCGGGACCCTTTGAAGCGCGGATCTCATTGCCGTCCATTCGGAAAAAATAACGGTCGCTTGGCCCTAGCGGCGTGCGGGCGGGGTTATTGTTCCACGCATGGCTTCCGTTGAAAAAACCACTGTAGTTTTCAAAAAGTAGACCGCGCAAAAGAATGTTGCGGTGGGTAAAGTCCGAGTCCTGCCACGCTCCATACCAAGTGGCCGCCGTGTTCGATGCTTGGATACGCCCGTAGCTGCTTGGGCTTTTCCCTTGCGGTAAACGCAGAATCAAACACCGGTCGGGGTTCCCTAGAAGCTTGTTGCACACTTCCGGCTTCCAGAACGTTTGATTCAAATCGTTGCGCGACAGGTACAGGTAGTTCGTCTCGCACGCAGCGCCCTGGACCTTTGCGTGAGGTGTTGTCCAATGACACACGTCGCGTTGATCCGCAGCTTGACCCTCGTGCCCTGGCACGACGTCGCACGTCTTGGGGTTAAGTCCGTTGAACTTCGTGTGGAGCGGGCCTGGTGCACCCGCGCCGTACATCATCTCGTACGTGGGCATGACGTTGCCAATGAAACCCGCGCTCTGCGGCTCGGCGTTCTTGCAGATCGATTGTGGGAAGGTTGGAAGCAAGTTCTGTTTCACAAGGCCGGCCACACGTGATTTGTAAACCGCCTCATTCCCGGGGATGTACTTCACGGTCGTCATCCAGTGAAAAATGGGCTTCGTAAGATCGGACTGAAACGTTTTGGTGTTGGCCCTTAGCTCGGGAGCAACAGTGTCGGCATTCCAATGGGGCGTCTCGTAAATACCCTCGACATCGATCGTTAATGCAATGACCCCGTTCCACCGCTCGACAGAAACATTGGACTTCCAATTGACGGCCCAAACGTTATTCGCCTTATCTACGAGCTGCCACTTGCCATCGGTCGTTCCGTCTTTGATGTCCTCGAGCGTGCTAATTCGAACGGTTTCGTTGTCGTAATTCGTGAGGATCATCTTGTTGCACAACGACATGTTTCCCGAATCGATGTACGTCCCGCCCTTTACACGAATGAGAAACGCTCTCGCTCGTGCGGCGGTGCAAAAGGCGCGCACAAGCGTGCTGATCTTGCAAGAGGGAGCTGCCGCCGATCCGAACATCGGCGCCTTTGGATCGTTGCTGCACTTTGGCTCCTTCTGATCGACCCAAAGGGTTTCGTAGTTCTCACTCTTGAGAAGCGCCGGCGAAATTGGCTCTTGAAAAACAACGTACTTGGGAACTGTCGCCGCAAGGTCCTTTCGTCCCGCCTTCAACACGACCGCGTGGTACCCGTACAGCTCTACCTGCTTCATCTTCTTCGGATCGACAGGCGCCATCCATCGATGCGGTTGGTGCCACTGACCTAACACCGGAACGAGATCGAAGAAGGGGTTGTCGAGCACCTCCGTGTTGCGCTCGATGTATTGCTTACCCATTAATATGTCGCGAACCTCCTTCGGTTGGCCGATGTCGAAGGGCAAGGTCGTGGGGCGTGACGGAGTGGGTCGCAGAGATGGCGGCTGCGGCGCGAGCGGTCCGACGAGCGAGGCACTCTTGAAGTTGTAGTAGCAGAACAGACCCCCGGCATTGGACCGTTTGCTCGACGCAAGGTTCGCCGGAAGAACAATCCTCAACGGCAGTCCAGCAAGCGTCGCATGGACTGAAACCTCAGAAGGACATCCCGCCGATTTCGGAGCGGGCATGATCTTCAGTGTTCCCGCCAGCGAGTTTGCAATCGTCTGGTATTTCGCAACGCTGCGTCACCGGTTCTCGTGTTGTTCGTGTGGGCATGATGTACTTGCCCATCGAGCCAATCCGCTCGCCGCTCGCCGTTTGCTTTGGGTACTCGTTCATCTCAATGGAAACATTGAGAGGTGAACACACCGGACCTGCCGCGAATGCACGCTCAGCGCAGCCAGCGCCAGCGACACCCAGTACAATCCCAATGGCATATTTTCCAGTACCCACCCGCACGGTCATGGCTTCCTCCCCACTCACAAACCAAACGCGCACCTAAGGTCAAGGCATAAGAGGAATTCGAAGCAGGCACGTTCATGGCTTGGGGCACACCACCTTCACCGTCCCAAACCAACACTGCGCGCCTTCTTGCTTCGTGGGCTCCACACCCTTTGCAAGACTTGGCATGAGTTCGAGCGGACACGGCACGGGCCTTGGCGGTGGTGGATTACAACTAACACCCTCGGGGCACCTCACATCATGTCCGCGAAAGCACTCAAGCGTTCCGTATTGAAGATAGACAAACGGGTCGCTCGCACTTGTGTTTGTCTTGGGAACGATGGCCGTTGGTCCGTTTGCTGGGCACTTTACGGCCCGGCCGTCTGGAACCCTCTGGCAGTACGGCCCGTGCCTGAACACAAGCCGATCTTTTGGTGGTTCCGGCAAAATCGACTCCGGACACTGCGGCGCATAAACTTTATCGCCCTTCGGCCCGATTCGGTAGCACGAGCCGTAGCCATCGTGGACCAACGTGTCGTCACTGAGATTCGTTGGCGCTTTGCTCGCCGCGTCTTCGACCAACGCAGTTCTTCCAGTGTCTGCATCGACGGGTATCGGTGGCCCAATTACGGGCTTGGCACAAGACGCTGCATTCGCTGCAAGCGTGACCACAAACGGTGCTGTGAGCTTTCCAACTCTTCGAGCCATCCCCCGATGGTACGTCATTATTTCACCACGCTGAATCTCACTGTCTCAACGAAATTGTAACTCCGCTGGTTATATGCTTTGTCACGCAGTGCGAGTTCTTGCAGACCCCACGTTCCTGGCGCCGAACCCACCGGCAACACAACGCTGATCTCGTAGTCCGTCCACGCTGTTGGACTTCCGGCGAAAAACACCGAATAGAAATTCGCGTGGTAGTGGTACTGAAAGTGCGAGACCCCCTGCGGATCGAGCAAACGATAACTCGAAAGGCCAAGGCCCGCTCTGTCATCACGCACTTGATAGCGAATCTTCACGAGCGTCTCACCGTTGGGCGCCTGCGAATTCGTCGGACTGGCCGAAATTGTGATCGCGTGAAGGCCTTGTGACGCGTCGTCGTTCAAGCACACCTCGGGCGGCGTCGAGTCAGCTTGCGCCGTTAGAATCGACGTCGAAACAAGGGGTTGATGTGCAGGAGATGACGAGAAATACTGCGTTTGACGATTTCCGGCCGAATCCACCATGATGATTTGCGGCACTCCGTACGAGCCCGACGCAAAGTAATCCGTAACGTAAAAATCGACGTTCGCACGCAGTGTCATCGGGTCATAGGAGCCCCACGATTCAAGCGCGTACATCGATGGCACGGATGTGTTCGCGAGCGTTGCGTAGACCGACTGCTGCGGGGGCATCGATCGGTTTTCATCCACCTGCCAGCTCGCACGCACGCGTTGAACGGCGTGCGAGACGCCACCCTCGAC
>JAHFDX010000135.1 GCA_023248785.1 Myxococcales bacterium | reverse complement strand
GAATCGAACCATCATCTTTGCCTTCTTTTTTGGTATCACACTCGCATTCACAGTGCCTTTGCCTGCCGAAAGTTCGGTATCGCTTGTCATGCCGTATGCGCAGCTGCTGCGAGAGACGCCGCTCGCCGCCGAAGTTGAGCCGAGCGCTGCGACATCACGCTGGGAGAACGGTCGCATCTACACGTTTACAACCGCTCGTGTCCTGCGACCGATCGTGGGGG
Source organism: Myxococcales bacterium (assembly GCA_023248785.1). Lineage (GTDB taxonomy): Bacteria > Myxococcota_A > Polyangia > Polyangiales > Polyangiaceae > JAHFDX01. The sequence goes on along the minus strand of JAHFDX010000135.1, from coordinate 8,109 downwards.
CAAGCCCAGGATCTGAGATTACGATCCGCACGCTCGGCGGCGCTGTAGGCAAGCTCGCTCAGGACGTCAGCGGCGAGCCCGTCTTCGATTCAGGCAAGACCCAAATCGTGTTTTTGCGGTGGGTGTCCGGCACGATCTACACCGTCGTTGGACGCGCTCAGGGTCAATTTTTTCTAAGCGAGCAGAAGGTGGTACCAAGTCAAACAGCGGGCATCCTCTTCCCCCGCAAGACAAACCTGCGCGGGCCATTGTTACCGGGTTCGTTACGTTTTCGAGGCGAGGCGCCCGCTTCGGGACAACTCGCGGGCAAGACGTTCGAAACGATTGCGCGCGAGTTTGCGACCGATTGGGGGACCCTGCATGATGGCAAGTAACGCGTGGTGGCGACTGCTCGCCGCCAGCATCGCGGCTTTTTGGCTGCTCCTTCTGCCGCGCGCAGCGGGCGCGTTTTGCCGAACGACCACGTGTAAGGTTCCCGCGGATTTTAAGCCGCGCATCGATGCATGTTACCCATCGAACTTCGAGGATATCTGTGCGGCCCGAACGCCACCCCAGCTGGTGAGGCAACTCTGGTGGCGGAATCGATGCGTAGGATACAGTCTAAACGCGGCTGCCAGTCGCAAGATCGCATACGATGATGCGGCTCTCGTGCTTTCAGAGGCATTTTCACAATGGACAGGTACGTCATGCCCATCCGGAGGAAGCGGCGGAGGCTCGCGTGTCAGCGTAGATGTTCGGGATCTCGGCCCTGTGGAGTGTGACAAGGTTGCGTACAACACAGACCCCAACACGCCGAACCAAAACGTCATCCTCTTCCGCGACAGCGACTGGCCTCACGACGACGCCAGCAACACGCTTGCGCTCACGACCGTAAATTACAACCGCGACACCGGTGAGATTTACGACGCAGACATGGAGATTAACTCTTACCAACACCGCATGACTGTCGAAGATCCAGTCCCCGCCGACGGCTATGATTTTCTCAGCGTAATGACGCATGAAACCGGGCATTTTTTGGGCTTGGCGCATTCTGGTGATTCGCACGCTGTGATGTACGCGAGTTACACGCCAGGGAGCACAACGATGCGCAACCTCACCACAGATGACATCGCCGGCATCTGCACCGTGTATGCACCAAACGGAGATCGCAGCGTTCATGAGAGTATCGACGGAGGAATTGTTCCCGGCGAAGCATGCAATCCGGAGCCACGGCACGGCTTCAGCTCAACGTGCGGCGAGAAAGCCGGCTGCAACACGGCCACAACCCAGCCTTCCTCCGGATGGTCCTTCGTCGCGTCAACATTCGCCGTGGGATTAGCGGGCCTGTGGAATAGACTGCAGAGGCGCAAAGCGAGCAAACGCGCGTGACAGCGAGTTTGAGCATGCGCGCGTACGTGGATGCGCGCGACGATTGGTCAGACCTTTGGCTAGCAGACGCCCTGGCCGACATTCGCATTGGACTCTTCGGCTACGGCGGGCGTCGCCTCCAAAAGATCGGACTTCACGTGGTGCCACCTGCGCTCGAATTTGCAGCGCGTCTGAAGCTGAGTATTCCTTGGAAAAAGGACGACACATCGATAGCGATCTTTGGCGGTTACGATTCAAAGGCCGTCCACGCGGCCGAGGGATTTCGGAGGAACAACGCAAACATCATTTGGTGTGATGCCCCACCACCGGGGCGCTTGTCGCCATCCGAACGCACGCGGTTTCGCCATGTAGTTGATCGACTTGCGCTCGCAAATCCGGTGGATCTTGCGGCGTGGAGGAACGAGGGCGTCGACGCACATCAAGTTAGACATCCCCTTCGGGTGCAGACCCTTGCAAGGACTATCGCGCGCGACCAGCTCGAACTGGCGCCGCGAGCATTCGCGTTGGCGATCATGCCGCCGGAGGACGACATCGCGACCACACTATCGGCGTGGCAAACATCGTTCGACGCACTGCTCGATCAACTTGCTAGCGTCGATGGGGTTTTCGTATTGCCTCCAGGCATTCGTGGCTCCCTACGCGAGCGCGTGGAAGAACAACTCAGGGAAACACGCCTTCGAGCACGAACCCTCGATCTCTTTGGCCACGATCGTAAGCTTTGGAGCGCGTTCGACTGCGTGTGGTCAACCAGCCGCTTTGCGTGTCTTGCGGCCGCCTTCGCAGGCGTTCCATCCGTGTACGCGTACGCACGACGCCAGTCCCAATCGTGGCTTCTCGCACGACGCGATGCGAGCGCGTCCTGGGGACAGCTGGCTCCGCTTATTGTTCACCTCGAACAACTTTTTCCGGCCGAGCTAGCCGAGACGACTGAAATGGTCCTCGAACGCCCCGCTCAAAGCGTGCCACTGATCCTGATCGATGCCCCAGAACTCCAAACGCTGATCCATCCGCTTATTGGAACTAGCCAGCTAGGGGAGCCATCGGCTTCAGCCCCGCATGACGGATAAGATCGCGATCTTCGTTTTCTTCGGGATTGGGTGTGGTGAGCAATTTGTCACCATAAAAGATCGAATTAGCTCCGGCGTACATGCAAAGCAGCTGCGCCTCACGTGAGAGTTCAGTGCGACCCGCTGACAGGCGTACGCGCGTGCGCGGCATCAAGATTCGGGCAACTGCAATCATGCGAACCATATCCATCGGGTCAACCGGGGGCAAAGCGTGCAGCGGCGTTCCTTCCACGCGAACAAGCGCGTTGATGGGAACGCTTTCAGGCTGAGGCAGCAGGTTCGCAAGTGTGCGGAGCATTTCGCATCGGTCGTCGACGCTTTCCCCCATCCCGATGATCCCGCCCGAACACACTGTAATCCCCGCGCTGCGCACGTTCTCAAGGGTGCGCAAGCGGTCGTCAAACGTGCGCGTCTTGATGATGGATCGGTAGTTCTCGCGGCTCGTGTCGAGGTTGTGGTTGTACGCGTCAAGCCCCGCATCCTTCAACTTCTTCGCTTGGTTCTCAGTGAGCATGCCGAGCGTAACGCACGCCTCAAGGCCGAGCGACTTGACACCCTTGACCATTTCGATCACGCGATCGAACGCTGGGCCATCCTTCACTTCGCGCCAAGCGGCGCCCATGCAAAAACGGGTGGATCCAAGCTCCTTCGCGCGCTTCGCGCTTTCGATGACCGCGCTCACATCGAGCATGCGTTCCGGGTGCACGCTCGTTTCGTAGTGACTCGATTGCGGACAATATGCGCAGTCTTCAGGACAACCGCCGGTCTTTACACTGAGCAGCGTACAGAGCTGGACTTCATTGTCAGCATGGTGGGCGGTGTGCACGGCGCGCGAACGGTCGAGCAATTGGAACAGCGGCAGATCGTAAAGTGACTTGACGAATGCGCGGTCGTATCCGGTGGGACTCATTCGGGGGCGACCGTACCTCGAAAAGGGTCGACTTCCAATGGCGTGGTTGCGCTGGCACTCTGGCTACTTCCTAGCTACTTCAGCGGAAATTTGCAGCCAAAACTCGCCATCACTTCCAACGCCGTTTTCGCCCGAACACGCACGTCGCGCGGGAGCGTCTCTTCCGTGATTGCCACGCCAAGCATGTCGCACGCGCTTCGAAACATTGGAGCATCCTCGCTCAGCGCCGTGTGACCTTGTTCGAACGTCGACAGCAACGATTCGGCTGCCGCATCACGCACGCCAGCGTCTGAATCAGAAAGCCAGGCGACCAAGCTCGGAAGAACGGAAAAGTCGTTCGCGAACGCAAGTGCCCGAATCGCCGTTACGCGAAATTTTCCTTCCTTCGCCTGGCCCGTGACCACGTCGACCCCATCCATTGCAAGCAAACGTCGAAGCTCGTACTCGTCACCTTCGGCTTGCTTCCAGGCTGCAATACGCAACAATGGAAGAGGCGCAGCCGGTTCGGCATTTGGCACACTCTCGGCAAATGCGGTGGACGCATCGGACTTCGGCGACTTGGAAGGACCACCACACACGGCGAGAAGGACCGCCGAGAGTGCAATCGCTCCTGCTGCGTAGGTTGCCAAGATCGCAATCGCCCGATGGCGCGCTGTCACGGGGATGGGACGATTTGGAGTGTGCGCTTATTCGCTCGCGCCTCGTCTTCGATCTTCTGATTGTACTCTTCCACCGCACGATTGATGTGCATCGAGCAAAACTTCGGCCCGCACATCGAACAGAATTCCGCGGTCTTGAAGTACTCGTCGGGGAGCGTTTCGTCGTGCATCGATTGGGCCGTTTCTGGATCAATCGACAAGCGGAACTGCTCTTTCCAATCGAACGCGTAGCGTGCACGGCTGAGCGCATCGTCTCGGTCGCGGGCGCCCTTTCGATGACGCGCCACGTCCGCAGCGTGCGCCGCGATCTTGTACGCAATGAGCCCCGCCTTCACATCCTCTTCATCCGGCAGTCCCAAGTGCTCCTTCGGCGTCACGTAACACAGCATCGCGGCCCCCGCCGTCCCTGCCATTGTGGCGCCGATCGCACTCGTAATGTGATCGTACCCTGGCGCGATGTCCGTAACGAGCGGGCCGAGCACATAGAACGGGGCTTCGTCGCAAAGTTCCATTTCCTTTTTCACGTTCATCTCGATCTGGTCAAAGGGAACGTGTCCCGGCCCTTCGATCATGACCTGAACGTCCTTCTCCCACGCACGCCGGGTGAGTTCGCCCAATGTCTTTAGTTCGGCAAATTGCGCTGCGTCGCTTGCGTCGGCCAAACAGCCCGGGCGCAGTCCATCACCGGCACTAATGACAACGTCGTACTTGCGACACACTTCGAGAACTTTGTCCCAGTGTGTGAAAAACGGATTTTGTTTGTGATGCTCGATCATCCACTGCGCCATGATCGATCCACCCCGCGAGACAATGCCCGTGATGCGGTCTTTCACGAGAGGCAGGTGCTGAACCAGCACGCCCGCGTGAATCGTAAAGTAATCGACGCCCTGTTTTGCTTGGTGCTCGAGCATGTCGATCATGTCGTCAGCGGTCAGCTTCTTGACGTTCTTTGTGAGCTGTAGTGCTTGATAGATTGGCACGGTGCCAACCGGAATGGGCGACGCGGCAATGAGCGTCTTTCGGATGCCGTCGATGTCCCCGCCCGTCGAAAGGTCCATCAGGGTATCGGCGCCGTGCTTCAAGCAAATTTGTAACTTGCGAAGTTCCTTTTCTACGTCGCTCGTTACGGCGCTGTTGCCAATGTTCGCGTTAACCTTGCAGCCAAGCGCGATGCCAATACCCATCGGGTGCAGGTTCTTGTGCTCGACGTTGGCGGGAATCACCAGGCGCCCGCGAGCGACTTCGCTCCGAACGAGTTCGGCCTCCACCTTCTCACGCTCGGCCACATAGGCCATTTCCTCCGTCACACGGCCTTTACGTGCATAATGCATCTGAGTACGACACACATCCCCTGAGCGCTTACTGACCCATTCGGTTCGCATAGGGGCAACGAATAGGAAATGCGGGAGCCGTGGACAAGGAAAGAGTACTAAATCGGCTTTTTTCCTTGTCGCAAGACTGGGGCGGACCAACGCTGTGATCCATGAATGTGGCTGCGCTCGCGGACTCGCTTCCTTTTTCCTCGAATTCAAAAAACGTGCTTCGCACCCAGTGGGATTGGTTGTCACGAATTCCGGGCGGGAACATCGTGTTCAGCAAACTGGTCGCGCAAGCCGCACCTTACACGGGGAGCATTGGCCCTATCGTGGAGGACGTCCGCATTGGCTATTCACGCGTTCGCATGGCGGATCGACGCGCGGTGCGCAACCATCTCAATTCCATACACGCCGTTGCGCTCGCCAATCTGGCGGAATTTACAGGTAATCTCGCACTCGCCTATTCGTTGCCCAACGATGCGCGCTTCATCGTGGCAGGGATGAGCGTTGAGTATTTGAGAAAAGCGCGCGGGACGATCCGCGGCGTCTGTCAATCACCTGTGCCTGCCACGAGCGAGCGCAGAGAATATTTGGTCGAAGTATCCATACTTAACGAAACGGGTGATGAAGTGACGCGTGCAACCTTGCGATCGCTCGTGAGCCCGAAAAAGAAGCCGTAAGCCGTCCTACGTATCCTCACCTTTTACAGAACCGCCCCTTCGCCGACTGCGCTAATCGTCCGATATGATCGGAACGGTCGCTGTCGAAAGTGGTGACGTGTCGCTGGAGGACGGATGATTCCGCTTATGCCCACGCGTTGGTTTTTGCGCCTCGTTATTGTCGTGTCCGCGTTTGCCTCGGTGCTTGCAATATCGGCCTGCGATAGCACTGCATCGATCGGCACCCCAACCGCCGACGCGGGAGGGGGCATCGTTACGGACGCCGGAGCCGAAACCGGCGTTGCAGATTCGGCTCCGCAATCGCGCGCCGCAGCCCCAACGTTTTCGCCTCCTGCCGGAAAGTACAGCTCCACGCAAACGGTCACCATAACGACCACGACCCCCGGCTCTACGATCTACTACACGCCCGACGGCAACCAGCCCAGCCGCAATGCGCTCGCCTACACAACTCCTGTGACTGTGAGCCTCACAGAAACGCTGCGCGCGATTGCGGTAGCGGATGGGTATGAAGACTCCGAAGTGGGCAAAGCGAGTTACGAAATCGAAAATCCAGTTCCGCGCGCAGCAACGCCGACAATTTCACCGGCAGGCGGGGCCTTCACATCGGCGCAATCGGTCACGTTGGCGACAACGGAGCCGGGAGCTCAGATCCTTTTCACGCTCGACGGAACGGTGCCCGCGACGTCGACGGGTACGAGCTACGTGCAGCCGTTTACATTGGCTCAAACGGCAACGGTTACCGCGGTGTCACGCGTCGCAAACAAACTGGACTCGCAACCGGCCACGGCAACATTCACGATCACGATTACCCCGGGCGCGGTGGCTCCGCCGTCCATCTCGCCCGCAGCGGGGGAATACTCGAACGATGTTTCGGTCACGATGTCGACGACGTCTGCTGGAGCAACCATTTGCTATACGCTTGATGGGACGACGCCTTTGTGCACGCCCGCTGGGACCTCCATCTTGTGTACTGGATCGTCGCTGACCTACGTCAGCACGTCGGCGCCTCTTCTTTCGACCAGCAAGGCCGTCAAGGCGATCGCTTGCAAATCAGGAGACAAGGACTCGCAAGTTGTAAGTTCGGCGTACACGCTTCGCGCGGCAACGCCCACTGTGTCCGCAAGTGGAACCATTGCGTATGACACGCTGGTGACGGCGACGACGACGACGACGGGCAGTGTGCTGCTGTACACCGTAACCTTCGACGGAAGCGCACCTTCTGACCCGACGATTCAATCTGCTGGAGGTTGTGGACCAGCCGCCGACGTGATGTCGATACCAAGCAACTATCTTCCCTGGCTTATCACACGACACTTCGACGTCGGTGCGACGACCCAAGGGCTTCGCCGGAACAGCAAATTCAAGTTTCGAGCATGCAAGCCGGGTTACGATCTTTCGAGCATCACGTCGTCCGAACTCACGGTCAAACTTGCAACCCCCGCGGTCGTCACGACCGCGGGCTCGGATTCGTACGCATTTGGCTCCGTAAACGATCGAATTACGCCGACATTTGCGCAAGATCAAGTGTCGCAAGTTAGCTATGGCGGCTTGGCTATTGGAACTCTCTGCTTGACAAACAACGGCACAACCCCAACTTGTAACCCCGCCAAGACAGGTTGCACAACCGGGACCGCCTATCCGGCGAACAGTCCAACTGGCGGCATTTCGGATAACACGCAAAGTCGGAACTTGCTGGTGGTTGCATGCAAGCCAGGCGCAGCCGATTCGGATTTACTCACAGGCAGTTACAATTTTCAACTCAGGGTGGGCGGAGCCGCAGATCCTGCAAACACCAACGTTGCACCCGGTCAAGGAACTCTCAATATCGGTACGCAAACGCTCATTCTCAAAACACTGAAGACCGAATCCCCAGCGTCACCCGGATCGGCGCAACTCGCATTGGGGGCCGGCGATAGTCCGAGCGAGATCTTTTTCTATTACACAACCGACGGCACAAACCCCGTAAGGCCCGCAACCTGCGGCGACCCCTCGACGGCGCCGACAACACGCATTGGAACTGGCGCGCCGAACACGGGCACCGCGTCATTCAGTGTGACCCAGACCACCGCTGGGACGAACCTCAAGGTTTTAGCGTGCACCGCCACCGCT
>JAHFDX010000776.1 GCA_023248785.1 Myxococcales bacterium | reverse complement strand
TTTTATGAGGCACTGGCTGATCGCGGTGAGCTTGATGCGCGGGCGAGTTTCAATCGCGGTCTTGCGTACGCCAAGCGCGTTCAAATCCATGCTGAGGTTCCGGGTGATCTTGGGCGTGCGGTGCACGGCCTCGCCGAAGCGGCTGAGCTGACTCGGGATCGCGTTTTGCGAAAAAGAGCGGACGAGGGCGTGACGCTTCTGCGCGCGGAAGTGGCTCGCCGGCGGGCCAGGGTCGGGGAGCCAGCGGAGGTGGTTCGCAGCGGACCCGCCATCCGCATTCTCGGCGAAGCCATTGGGGAGCGAACGTTGAATCTCCTTGCGCTGGTTTTTGCGTACGTTGCGTCGCTTGCCCTGGTCGTTCGGCGGTGGCTATCCGTGCGCTCTCGATTGGCGGCGTCAGCGACGACGGTTATCGCAGGACTCGCGGCGTTTGTAACTGTTGCCGTGTCGTATGAAATGCGAAGAGATCGCGTGACTGCCCAACAGGCGATCGTGGTTGTGCCGAGCTCCCGGTTCTCCGATGATCGCGGCATCGTCAAACCGGGCGACAGCGCGCTGCCGGAAGGGGCCGAAGTCGACGTACTTGAGAAACGTTCGGGACTATGGCGCGTGCGCTGGGGACGTACAGAAGGATTCGTCACGCCGACTTCCGTCAGGGAGCTCGCCCGAACGGACACCCGGTGATTTTTTGCGCGTGGTCGATTTCGGCTTGACGAACTCGATAGTTGTAACATTATCGAATTGTCAAAATGAAGGAGAAAGAGGCCAAATCCCTGGTGAAGATGTTCAAGGCGCTCGCTCATCCGAATCGCTTCAGGCTCTTTCTTGAGATTGTGCAAGAGAGCGAAAAAGCGTTCGAAGAAGGGCACGACTGCTTTGCAAACGCCATCATGGACAAGCTCAACGTAGGAGCACCTACGATCTCGCATCACTTGAAGGAACTTGTGAATGCCGACCTCATTTCGACGGAACGCAAAGGGAAGTTTCTCACGTGTCGGGTTAATCCCGATGCGATGGCTCGCTTGAACGTATTTTTCTCGCGCACGTAGTGCGCAGGTTCCTATTTATCAATTCGACATTCGTCAAACTATCGAAGATTCAGGAGTGCATCATGGAACACGTCGCGGAAGTAGTACCCGGGCAAGTAACGGGGAAACGTGAGTTGAATGCGAAGACCGGCGTGAAGGCCGGCGTGAAGACCGATCGCGTGGCACTGCGTCCGGCGACGCAGTTGAAGAAAGTCGTGATTCATCGCGCGGGTGGATATGACCGATTGACGATCGAATCTGCCGACCTTCCCGTCCCTGGCCCAAACGAAGTGCTCGTTGAGGTGCGCGCGGCGGGAATCAACTTCGCAGACACGACGATTCGCCTAGGGCTCTATGCGTCAGCGAAGGAGTTCGTGGGTTGGCCGATCACTCCGGGATTCGAAATTGCTGGTGTTGTTCACACAACGGGTAGCCACGTCGACGATCTCGAGGTTGGCGAGCGAGTCTTCGGCGTCACGCTTTTTGGAGGCAATGCAACGCACGTGGTGGTGCCTCGGAAACAAGTTTTCCGAGTGCCAGAAGCCCTGACGTTCGAACAAGCGGCTGCCATTCCAGCGGTGTTTCTCACGGCGTGGTTTGCACTGCGTGAGCTTGCCCATCCGCGGGTAGGCTCAACGGCTCTTGTTCACTCTGCAGCAGGCGGTGTCGGAAGCAGCCTCGTTCAACTCCTTAAGGTGATGGGGGTGCACGTCGTCGGCGTTGTGGGTTCATCGCACAAAGTAGCGGTTGTCAAAGACCTCGGTGCCGATCATGTGATCGACAAGTCATCGCAAGATCTTTGGAAGGAAGCCGAACGCATTTCACCGAACGGCTACGACCTTGTTCTCGACGCAAACGGCGTGGAGACTCTCAAGCAGAGCTACGAGCACCTGAGGCCTGCGGGGAAGCTCGTCGTGTACGGATTTCACTCCATGATGTCAAAGGGGGGAACTGGAAGCGGCAAAACGAACTGGTTCAAATTGGCGTCGGGCTTTGTGCGAACGCCACGCTTCAACCCGCTCTCGATGACGCAACAGAGCCGCAGTGTTCTTACGTTCAATCTGAGTTACCTTTACGATCGGCTCGACATCCTCGAGGAGGGTATCGCCGACCTCGCGCGCTGGTTTTCGAACAAAGAGATCGTTCCGCCACCCGTCACAACGTATCCGCTAGAG
>JAHFDX010000775.1 GCA_023248785.1 Myxococcales bacterium | reverse complement strand
CCACCACTACAAGCACGTGGGGACGATGCACGAGGAGCTCGTTTTCCACACCCACCAAAACTGCCGCCGTCTGCTGCGCATGCGTGCCGCCGCCCACGTGGAGCATCACATCCGGCGCTGCCATACGTAGATCTTCAAAGAACACGTCGCTCATCGAGGCATCGAAGTGCTGACCGGTATGAATAAGGCGACTTGGGATCCCTCGTGCAAGAAGCTCGCGCCGAATGGGTGCGACCTTCATGAAGTTTGGGCGCGTTCCGGCAACAAGTGAGATCACGCGGTCTCCTCCCGGGCGATCGTTGGGACGCGCGCTTCCTTTTTCTCCGCCTCCTTTTGACAGAGTTCAAGGTACTTGGCGTCGATGAGCATGATGTACCAGAGGCCCTGCATCACATGAAAAACGAGGGCCTCCTTTCCGTCGAGAAATCCACCCTTTCCAACGTATCGATACCCAAAGTAGGCAAACGGCCGTACGAGAGGAGGCAGGCGCGTCCACACGTTCGACCAAATCCAGCGTTTGCGTTCGGCTTGCGTTCCGAATAAGCGACCTTCAAGACGCGTCCCGTTCGGACTCGTGCGAAGGGCGAAGAGTTCCGCCGCTTCACGCGCGGCGTATTGGTTGTGCTTCTCCACCCATCGCCCAAGACCGCGTTTGTCCTCATGCATCAGATCATGCTTGAGGTATCCCTTGGTTCCTGGAACGACGAGGTGCTCATTGATGCCGCGCGCTTCGCATCGCCCTTTTCCGTGTCGAAAGAGACGAAGAATCCACGTGGGGTAGTACCCATGGCGAACCCAACGTCCCATCCAAATGAGGCGATACTTGACGAAGTACGCGTCGTGCTCCGGTGCGCCCAGGAGAATTTGCGATATTTCCGCCTTGAGCTCCAAAGGCGCCCATTCATCGGCATCGAGGAAAAAAACCCACTGGGTTTTGATGGGCAACCGATCGAGCGCGGCGTTGCGTTGTTTGCCGTAGTTCTCGAATGGATGTTGCATCACCTCGCACGGAAACTCCTTCGCAATTGCAAGAGTGCGATCGGTGCTGTTCGAATCGAACACGAAGACTTGGCTCGCCCACCCGCAAACGGATTCGAGCGCCTGGCGAATATTCGCCTCTTCGTTGTACGTCAGAATCACAACTGCAACATCGGGCTGCACGCGCTTACTCCTTCAATCCCATGGCCGTTTGAAATGCATCCATGAGAGCTACGATATGACGATCCCAGGAAAAATCCTTCGCGCGACGTAGAGCACGTTCGCAAAGAACGCCTGCGAGCGACCTCGAACATCGAACTTGCTCGATGGCGTCTGCGCAGGCCTGTGCATTGAACGTAGAGAAATAGATAGCCGCATCTCCGCACATCTCTCGATTGACAGCTGTGTCCGCGGCCACAATCGGCAAGCCACTGGCCATCGCCTCAACCAGCGGATGTCCAAATGATTCGGTGTACGAGGGAAATACGAACATGTCGTTTTCTTGATAGAGCGCCGGCAGTGTCCCGTACGCCTGCCAATTCGTATCACGTGCAATCCCAAGTTCGGCGAGCTCACGAAAGAGCCCGAACTCGTGATTAAAATGGGGCCGGGATGGACTTTGATCAAATCGATCAAAACCCGCTGTCAACGAAACCTCGTACCGTCGCTCCCCCCGATGGTGCAGCAATCTCACGGCCGAAAGAAACGTCCCCAGATTCTTCTGATCGCAATAAAGCGACACGTTGAGCAGCCTTACCGGATCGGACATCGAACGGTCGGCGCGCGGCTTTTCGGCAAACGCTTGGTGGTTCGTCCCGTAGGGAGCCACAATCCAGCTGTCCTTCACGTGGCCAACATACTGCGACACCAGGTCGCGCATGGCCTTCGTCGGAAAGAGCACGACCTTCGATGCAGCCATGGTTCGAAGCGCCAACTGCCGCTGGAGTGCAAACGACCGCCGTACGCGACGATCTGTGATGCGCGTTTCGACAATGGGATCGAGGTAGAGCGTGTTACGCACAAGAACCACTTGTTTGCACAGAGGCACTACAGGTCCGAAACTGGCCGACGAAAACAGCACGTCGGCGCGTTCCCTCGCCATGCAGAACGGCATGTTCACCTGATCAAACCAGAGTCGCGCAATCTTCTCTGGAGCCCCAGGTGACGGCTCCCACGTTCGATTAACAATGTGGGGTTCACGTTGATTCGCACCTTCGTCTTCACTT
>JAHFDX010000134.1:7542-8343 GCA_023248785.1 Myxococcales bacterium | reverse complement strand
CCCTCGCGGATGGCCTCGACGATGGTCGCGAAGTTGTCGTCCGCGATGACCATGTCTGCCGCCTCCCGCGCTACGTCGGTCCCTTCCTTACCCATGGCGACACCAATGTGTGCCTCGCGCAATGCCGGAGCATCGTTCACTCCGTCGCCGGTCATCGCAACCACTTCGCCCTGCAATTTTAGGGCTTTTACGATGCGAAGCTTCTGTTCGGCGGTGACACGAGCGAATACGCGTGCGCGATCGATGTGCTCGCGCAGCACTTGGTCTGACCACGAAGCTAGCTCTGTTCCCGTGACGGCGACAGCATCGTCAGCCCAGAGGCCTAGCTCCTTAGCGATCGCCATCGCGGTGAGCTTGTGATCTCCGGTAATCATAATGGGACGGACGTGCGCCGCATGGCAAGCTGCGATGGCCTCGCGGACGCCCTCCCGTGGCGGGTCGACCATCCCGACCATCCCGAGGAATGTGAGCTCGTTCTCGATGACGTGCTCAGCCGCCATGTGTCCCGCCCTCACGCTCACGGGTTCACTCAACTCGCGTCTCGCCACCGCGAGGACACGCAAGGCGCGCGCACTCATCTCCTCGACGACGCCGACTAAGGTTGTTCGCGTCGTGTCTGTAAGCGGGTGGCTTTCGCCATTGTCGCCTAGGTAGTGGGTGCAAAGAGGCAGAAGCACGTCGGCGCTTCCTTTCGTATGGATCACCTCGCGGTTCTTGTCGTCGAGGGTGACGATCGACATTCGCTTGCGATCACTGTCAAACGGAAGTTCGCGCAATAGTTGATGGGAAATGGTGAGCGAC
>JAHFDX010000134.1:0-7532 GCA_023248785.1 Myxococcales bacterium | reverse complement strand
GGCTGCGAGGCTGAGCAGCGCTCCCTCGGTGGGATCGCCCACAATGCGCCACGTGCCATCGCTTTTCTGCTCGAGAACCGCATTGTTGCAGAGTGCAACGGTTGAAAGGAGGTCACGCAGGGCATTGGACGGCACTGTAACCGCGGTGTCTTTTTCGTCGAAAAGCTCGCCGTGGGGTTCGTAACCTACGCCGGTCACTTTGTACGCTCGTGCGCCTGCATACACCTCGCGCACAGTCATCTCGTTCTTGGTTAACGTGCCGGTTTTATCGCTGCAGATGACGGTCGCGGCACCGAGCGTTTCGACGGCGGCGAGCTTTCGCACGATGGCCCCACGTTTGGCCATGCGTGTCATGCCGAGCGCCAAAGTAATGGTGGTGATGGCGGGTAGGCCCTCAGGGATTGCTGCGACGGCGAGGCTTACAGCCTCCAGCAAAAGTTCCGACCAACGTCGATGGCCCGAGAGCAGTCCTCGTGCGAACAGCAACCCCGACAACCCAAGGCATACCCAAAGAACGCCTTTGCCAAATCGATCCAGTTTCTCCTCAAGCGGCGTTTTTCGATCGCCGCCGGCTTTTTGAATCATCGTGGACAGCCGCCCAAGTTCCGTTTGGCTTCCGATGGCAACGACCACAGCGCGTGCCTTTCCACGCACGATGGTCGTGCCCACGAAAAACATGTTTTCGCGATCGCCGAGAGTTGCATCGGAAGCGACCGTTGCGCGCGCGTCTTTTGTAACCGGAACCGATTCGCCTGTAATGGCGGACTCCTCGGCCGCGACATGGATCGCTTGCAGCACGCGCGCATCGGCGGGCACGGCATCTCCGGCTTCAAGTTCAAGCACGTCGCCTGGAACAAGTTCGCGTGCGTCAACGGTTTGAACGGTGTCGTCCCTGCGTACGCGTGCCTTCGCGGTTTGTAACTTCTTGAGCGCCAATAACGCCGCTTCCGCACGCACCTCTTGATAAAAACCCAAGAACGCGTTGAGCAGCACAATGAGGCCGATCGCCGTTGTGTCGCCGAAGCGCGCGAGCAGCGGGTCGTGTTTCCGTTGCAATCCCTGAAACAGCGCAATGGCCGCTGCCGCGAGTAGCGTAAGAACAATCGGGTTCGCGAACTGACCAAAGAGCTGCTTCAGCCGTGATGGCGCTTCACTTTCCAAAAGCTCATTGGGGCCAAAGGTTTGTTGGCGCCTCGTCACCTCGCTTTGGGGCAAGCCATGTGCGGGATCGCTTTCAATGCGGCGAAGGAGTTCGTCGATGGGAAGGGCATGTGGCGACTGTTCGCCTGGCGCTTCCAAGGGCATCATCGATCCACGATCGGAAATGGGAGCTACCGGCTTTGCTTGCGTTGAGCGGTTTCCGCGTTCTGTTCGCGCTCCATCTCCTCGAGCGCGGCCGCAAGTTCATCTTCTTCCGATCGCGCGGCACCAGGAGCCGGGGCCTCAACACGTGTTGGGACGACGGCCTTTTGTGCTTCGGCTGGCGCGAGGCCCATCTGCCTCTTGAGCGCGAGAAGATCATCGTCGGCGCTCGCGGTTCGCTCCAACTTCGCAAACTTCGATGCGAGCACGTCGCCCGTGTACTCTTCGGCCAAATCGGCTTGCGCTTCGGCCTCGGCTTCAATGGCGTCGATCTTTTGCTCCATGCGCGAAAATGTTTCGAACGCGCTCTGGTCTTTGAGGCCATGCATCGTTTCTTGAATGGCCTTCTGCGCCTCCGCACGTTTCTTGCGCGCGATGAGCACGTTCTTCTTGCGTTTGGCTTCCTCGATCTTGTCGTTCAGCATTCGAAGCGCGTTCTTCAGCTGCTCGACCGCGTTCTTTTGCTTCTCGTGCTGATCTCGTAGGGTGGCCGCAAGCGCGTCGTTTTCTCGCTTTCGGGCGAGGGCTTCCGTGGCTAGCTGGTCATTGCCCGCCTGAATGGCAAGGCGCGCGCGTCTCTCCCATTCTGCTGCCGTGGCGACTTCATTTTCGAACTGCTTCAAGAGTCGCTTCTCGTCGGCGATGGAAGCCGCGACCTGCTTCTTTGCTTCGACGAGTTGGCTGTTCATGTCCAAAACGATTTGATTCAGCATCTTTTCGGGATCTTCCGAACGGCTGATCATGTCGTTGAGGTTTGACTTAATGAGCTGAGCAAGGCGGCTAAAAATTCCCATCGTCCTTCTCTTTAGGCGTTCGGCGTACGCATTCTATTTGCCGACGTATTCGCGAAGCACCGGCACATCACGCGCCAAAGCAAGTTCCATTTCACCAAGCACGGCCGCGATTTCGTTGTAGTCGAGGTTCTCGAGCTCGAGGGCCGCGCACATCACAACCGTGGGCCCTTCGATTCCATACGCGGCATGCACGAGGGTTTCCGCGTTGAACTCGAGAAGTCTGCGAAGCAGCGCCGCGGGAGGAGGCTCTGGCAGCGCGACGATGGGAACTCGTACAAGGACGAGCGGCGCATCGACGCGTACCGCAGCCGTTGGGAGTCCTTCGCCAAGTTGAACGACGAACGTGCCGGGGTGACTTTCGACTGCGGAGAAAGAAGATTTGTAACGTAAAAGGTATGCTTCTACGTCGCGGTAATCGCGCATGGTGGAACCCAGCGTAGCGTGCTCCCGCAGCGGGGCTCAATGCGTATCGCTCTCAATGCGCATCGTTGTAAGGCGAAGGTTTGCGATTTTCGGTAACCTCGGTGTATTGCCGTCATCAGGGTCTCCTCGGAAGGGTGAGTGGTTCGCCGGCGCGTACCAGGTGGAAGGGCTGCTTGGATCCGGTTCGATGGCTGACGTGTATGCGGCGATTGACTCGTGCGGTGCGCCCGTAGCGCTCAAAATCCTTCACACCAAAGCCGCCCGCGAGCCTTCGGTCTCGGCACGATTTTTTCGGGAGGCCGACATCGCGGCTCGCATTCAATCGAAGTACGTCGCGCGCGTCGTGGCTTCCGGTCAGGATGGTTCGGGAAGGTTATGGATTGCCTTTGAGCGGCTGATTGGGGAGACACTGGAACAAAGGCTGCGACGAAACGTTGTTCTTCCGGTTACGGGCATCCCAGCCCTGATTTCCGACGTACTTTGCGGCCTTGCTGATGCGCATGGTGCCGACGTGGTGCATCGTGACATCAAGCCGTCAAACCTGTTCATCGAACACCCTCTGAAGGACGAGGAGGGGGAGCGAGTTCGGATTTTGGATTTTGGTGTCTCCAAAGCTAGCGCTCTCGATGGCGAGGTGACTCAAACCAATCTGACCGAAGGCGGAGACACGATTGGAAGCCATGCCTATATGGCGCCCGAGCAAGTGTCCGCGGCAGCGAAGGTCGACGCACGTGCGGATCTCTATGCACTCGGGGTAGTGATCTTTCAGCTTCTTGCTGGACGAGTGCCCTTTGGGGGCCTTCTGCCATTGGCGATCCTTTCGCTGAAAACCACGTGCACGGCGCCAACGCTGCAAGACGTCACCAATGTTGTGTGGCCGCGAGCCCTCGAGGACTTCGTGGCGCGCGCCCTAACGCGTTTGCCGGAAGACAGATGGCAAAGCGCCGGGGAAGCACTGCATGCGTGGAACGATGTGTGGGAAATGCACCCGGAATCGGAGTTCCCGACGATGGAGCCTCCGTCGAGCCGTATCGAACAGGATGAACCGACCGGGGCGTCATGACATCGCGGTAACCGGCAACGAGTGCAATCCGCGGATGCTCGTGTTGTCTAGCCATTCGACGTCTTGCCGACGTTTGATGGTTGGGAATCGAAAAAGTAACTCATTAAGCGCAGTTTGGGCTTCAAGGCGGCCGAGTGCTGCGCCCACGCAGTAGTGAGCGCCTAGGCCCAGTCCGAGGTGACGCACGTCGCCCCGAAGAACATTGAGCCGATCCGGTTCGTCGAACGCGGCCGGGTCCCGATGGGCCGAACCCATCACAAGGTAAATGCGTTCGCCTGCCGGAATGCGCGCGTTGCCGATGGTGATTTCCTCGCGCGTGACACGTCCCATGCGTTGAACAGGACTGTCGAAGCGCAGAAATTCTTCGACCGCACCCGGCATTGCGTTTGGCGTGGCTCGAAGGTGCACGAGCTGTTCGGGATGTTCGAGCAATGCATAGAGGCCGTTGCCGATGAGATTGGTGGTCGTTTCATGTCCACCGAACAAGACCATCGCACACGTGGAGAGCAGTTCTTGTTCCGACAAGAGGCCTCCCTCGTTCTCCGCTGTAACGAGCAAGGAGAGCAGGTCGTCTGATGGAGAGCGCCTGCGCAGCGCGATGACGTCCGCAAAGTATCGCTCCATCTTTGCAATTGCTTGGCACGCCGCGACGGCTTTCTCAACCGTGGGTCTGGCAGCCCCCATCATGGCGGCAATGGCGTCGGACCATTCCTTGAGTAGATGACGATCCTCTCGCGGAAGGCCCAAAAGATCACCGATCACGAGCACGGGCAGAGGCTCAGCCAGGTCGCGGATGATGTCGATTTCGCCGTCTTTTGATCGCGTGATCGCGTCATCGATGAGCATGCGCGAGAGTTCTTCAATCTTAGGGCGAAGCTGCTGCACGACCCGCGGTGTAAACGCCTTTGAAATGAGCCCGCGAAGACGCGTGTGGTCTGGCGGATCGACGAGCAGCGCCCACGATGCCAAGTTTCGAATGAGCGGCAGCAAGTGCTCACGCAACTCCGGAGGTAACGAGCGTGCAAAGCTCTCACTTCGGTTTGCAGACAGCCGAGCGTCTCGGAAGCCCGCCGAGACCTCGGCAAAGTGCGTGATGCACCACGCCCGCCACGGCTCGACGTAGCACGCGGGCCCCTCGGCGCGCATCCGTGCGTATGCTTCGTAGGGTGAACGCCGTACCGTTTCGTCGAGAACGCCAAATCGATCGTCGGTTGCCATGGATGCATCGTATGAGCGAATCGTAAGGAGACAAGCGCGAAAGCTGATTCGTCATCTCGCCTCTGATACGATTGCGCCTGTGGACTCGACAATTGTAGCCAAGAGCCATCTCGAGGTTCGGGGCGCGACGCTCACGATTTCGAAGGGACAGGCTTCGAAGGCTACTATCGACGTTGGACCCGAACCTGTCGTGGTTGGGCGTAATGATGCGTGTGATCTCGTTGTCGAGGACGGCAAGGTGAGTGCCGTGCATGTGGAGTTCGTCGCAACAGCCGAAGGTGTGCGCGTGCGCGATTTGAATTCGCGCAACGGAACCTTTGTTGGGGATGCGCGCGTCGTTGAAGTGTTTTTGCCGAAGATCGCATTTGTAACAATTGGAGACACGATTATCGAAGTGCAACCGAAGGGCCCAGAAGCGGTTGCATTGTCGGAGCTGCAGAACTTCGGGCCGCTCGTTGGCGCAAGCCCCGGAATGTTGGTCGTGTTTGAGCGGTTGCAGAAAGTGGCAAAATCCGAGTTGACGGTTCTTGTTACCGGCGACACGGGTACCGGCAAGGAGCTCGTTGCCCAGGCGATTCACGAGGCAAGTGCTCGTGCTTCCAGGCCTTTCGTTGTTGTCGATTGCGGTGCCATTCCCGCAACGCTTGCCGAGAGTGCGCTCTTTGGTCACGAGCGAGGGGCGTTCACCGGCGCTGTCGATCGGCGCGCTTCGCCCTTCGTCGAGGCCGATGGTGGAACCATTTTTCTCGACGAGCTTGGCGAGTTGCCCCTTGAGGTTCAGCCGAAGCTCCTGCGAGCGCTTGCTGAGCAACGCATTAAGGCGGTCGGATCAAACGCGTATCGTCCGGTCAACGTAAGGGTGATCGCCGCCACACGACGGGACTTGGTTCGCGAAGTCAATGCAGGAACCTTTCGTAGCGACCTCTATTTTCGGGTAGCCCAAGTGCGGGTCGATTTGCCGAAGCTCCGAGATCGGCTCGGGGATGTTCCTTTGATTGTCCGGAAAATGTTTGCAGAGCTCGGCGATCCAAACGCGTTTGATCGCGTGGCACCCGATTCTTTCGAGCGACTTGTGCGTCACGATTGGCCAGGCAACGTGAGAGAGCTTCGGAATGTGGTGGCGGTGGCCCTCGCATTCTCAACGGATGGGCCCATCGACTTGGCTGGGCATTTGACCCCACTCTCCTCGAGCGTGACCGAAAGTGCGCCGACGCGCGGCCGCACCTTTCAAGATGCAAAACGCGACATTCTCGCGAGGTTCGAGCGCGAGTACTTCATGGCTTTGCATGCAGAATGCAACGGCAATATCAGCGAAATCGCGCGCAGAGCGGCCATGGAGCGGGCTCACGTGCGGGGCTATTTGCGTAGGCACGGAGTCGTACAGACAACGCGCGATTCTTCCACCGAATGATCCCGGCTAGTCTGAATCCCGAATGACCTTGTGGCGCGTCGTCGGTCTCGTTTTGCTTCTCGCAGCGATGGCGGCGGTGACGCGTGGAGCGGGCGAGCGATGGATTGTACTCGCACTTGGCGTGTTTCTGCTTGTCCCACTGGCACTGTCGCTGTGGCAACAGGCGCGCTTTCGCCGGGCGCTCTTTCGCGCGGATCTCGAGGCCGTTCTTTTTGTGTTGCAAAATCAAGCCAAAGATCAGGACATCGGCGTGTATCAACTTCTTGCAGCCACGGCGTACGCAGCCTTTGGTTTTGTGGAAGATGCGCGCACAGCCCTTGCGCGTGCATCGCAGACTGGGACGTGGGTCGTGGCGCTGGAACAACGCGTGCTTGTTGAGGTCATG
Organism: Myxococcales bacterium; assembly: GCA_023248785.1. Taxonomy (GTDB): domain Bacteria; phylum Myxococcota_A; class Polyangia; order Polyangiales; family Polyangiaceae; genus JAHFDX01. Next base: position 876 of record JAHFDX010000134.1, on the reverse strand, counting down.
CTCGATGTGTATGAGGGCGAGCGATTGCGTGCGTTACGAAAAGCTGCGCTCCTCGTTGAGCTTCCCTTGCCGCGCGTGGAGTACGCGGCTCGGCGTCGCGTTCATATTCTGCGACAGGGCATAGGTGCACTCGCGCGCGCCTTTGCCCGAAAACCTAACCCCGGTGATGCCACGCGCTTAGAGCACACGGAAAAGGAAGTCCCGGTTCTGGTGTGGGCGATGCGGTACGCGCGCGCCATTTTGGCGGTAGATGCGGGTCACGGCGAAGAAGTTGTGCGGCTATTGGCCGACGCGCCTCCATGGTCGACAAAGAGTGCGTTTGCGGCCTACCACACGGAACTACTTACGCATTCACCTGCAGGCGAACGACCGTAGCCGGCGTGCGCTATCCCATCTACACTTTGGCCAATGGCCGAGGGTGAGAACAGTCGGCTGCGATCGTGGCGCATCGTTGATTTGCCCAAGTATGAGATCCAGGAGGAGCTCGGACGGGGTGGAATGGCCACCGTTTACCGCGCACACGATGCGCGGCTCGGTCGTGATATCGCGCTCAAGGTGATTCACCCGCATCTTCGTGACTCGCCGGAGGTGGTTCAGCGCTTTGCCGTGGAGGCTCGCATCGTTGCGAAGCTCCGCCATCCGAACATCGTCGAGGTGTACGACGTGTCGGATCCAAAGGACCAAGAGCAATACCTCGTGGTCGAGTGCGTACGTGGCGTCACTCTTCGCCAGTTGCTGCGCGAACGTGGCGCGCTTCCTGCCGAAGTGGCGGCTGCCATTGGGCTTGAAGTGATCAATGCGCTCGCGCATGCCCACTCGCTCGGCGTGATCCATCGCGATGTTACGCCTGAGAATGTGCTCATCGCGAATGGCGAT
>JAHFDX010000133.1 GCA_023248785.1 Myxococcales bacterium | reverse complement strand
CCCTCTGGAAATCCACGTCGCCACGGTGCCGACGGGGCGATTCATCCTGGATGCGATGGTCTGATAATCGAGACCTTCGGCATGAAATAACAAAAGAGCCTCGCGTTGACCTGCGTCTAGTCGCTCAAGAGCCTTGACCAGTTCGGTCTGGTCTTGAGTGGCCGCAACCTTCTCGAAGGGGGTGAGTCCGCGATCGGGAGCAAGGGCCACCATGTCGCGTGAGCTGTCATCGGCGGCGGGTGCCTCGCTAAATCGTGCGCGTGTGCGTTTTCGATGTCGAATGAAGTCAAGGGCCACGTGGCGGGCGATTCCACCCACCCACGATGAGGATTTCGCAGCGTCTGCGAGTTCTTGTTGGCGTTCGACCGCCCGGCGAAGTGCCTCCCCCGCGCAGTCTTGGACATCATCATGGTCGGTAGGAAGTCCTAGAACGGCTGAAGCCACGCGGAGCGCATAGGGGAGCGCGGCGGCGAGGGAGGCGGCTACGTGCGCCGGCGCTGGGGAGACCGATTCGTACGTCACGTCGGGATACCGGTCGTTCAAACTACACGTGGAATTTCACGGAACTAGCTCGTCCGTAGCGTTTTTGTTGTGATCGCCCCTTGAATCGATAACGATTTTCAATATCCTTGATAGAGAGAGCAAGAGAACATGTACGTCTGTGTTTGCAACGCCGTTACCTCAGCCGAGGTTGAGCAAGCCATCGATGGCGGAGCGGAGTCGCGTGAGCAAGTGACCGCGGCATGTCGAGCGGGGGGTGATTGCGGCTCGTGTCACGCGATGATCGAAGAGATGATCGCCGAGCGGTGCCCGAAGCGACGGCTCGCCGTGTTGGGCGGACATGCAGCGTAGCTGGAGCGGACGGTTAGGGTGCTACGCCGAGATTGGACGTGCCAAGGTCAGCGGCTTTGTCGTACAGGCTCGTGAGCGGGAACTCGCCCTGGCCCGAGTAGGCGTCGCACGCAGTCTTGCGACGGAAGTCGGAGTCGGTCCACACGTTTCCCGGATCGACCCCGAGTTGACCAAACGAGTCGACCACTTGGCCGTCGAGGGTGAGGAACACGCGGTCGTTGCCGTTGAAGGACAGCGAGCCCGAGGTCGCGCTGCAGGATACGGTTGTCGCGAGGGCAGGGCTACAGACCACGTAAGTTGATCCCGGTGCGAGAGTCCCGGTGAGCACGCCGTTTAGTGCTGTCCCCGTTGTGCTTGCGTTGCGCTCGATGTTGAGGGTGGCCTTCGAGAGGTCGATCGCCGTTGTGCATCGGTTTTCAATCTCGATGGCTTTGTCAGCGTGCAGACCTTCGTAGTACTCGCTGATACGAAAGCAATTCGGCAATCCACATTCGGGTGGAGGAGGCGGGGGAGGAGGACTCTCAGCATCCCATGCGCGCAACGTTTCTTCGACGAAGGCCTTGCTCGATTGAATGTCAGCATAGACCTTTCGAAGGTTCAGAACCTTCTGATTGCGGTCGGGCGTACAGGAGACCACGCCGGCCAGTTTTTCGCCGCAGAGTAGACTTCCGCCTGAATCGCCTTGTGCATGCGCACCGTCGATGCCCTTAGCTGAAAATGCGTTGTAGCCGTCGATGGATGCGATCCGAACTGTGGCCTCCCTGCGTTCGTTCCTCGAGATATTCGTTAGGTTGGCCTCGATCTCATTGAGATCGTTCGCAACATTGTGCCGGCCATATCCGGCGACAATGCAGGTGTCTCCGACGATGGGTGTGTGGTCGGCAAGCCGGATGGATTCGACGTTCGAAACGTGTCCATCCAGCTGAAGCAACGCGACGTCGACGCCCGTCATAGGGCACCCGTTTTCACCTGCCCATGAAGGGTGCTTCGCGTCCTTTTTGACCCCGAATGTTTGCCACGTCCCGTTGGGCAGGTCCGCAGATCGTGTTAACGAAGGCTTCGAATAGCCGATGTAGACGTATCGGATCGACCCGATGCAATGGGCTGCGGTCATGACAACGTTGCTGCCGATAAGAGTACCAGAGCAATGGAGTTCATGTGCGCTACTGAGCAGCAAGACGACGGCCTGCCGGTCTGCCGTTGAGGATCTCTTGTTCGGCAGAGTCTGTCGTTGCGGGTGATGTACAGGCAAGAAAAGCAAACATGGGAAGGCCGCTCAAGACGGGCTTCCGCCATGAAAAGGCAAAGCTCATATTCTACTCCGTGAAGATAAGTGCGTCGCTTGTGTTGCGAAGCGCACATTCCTGTAGCACCCACGGATAAGCCGGCAAGGAACTCTGTGTTGAGCATGTACTCTTGCTACGTTTCGTCGCACCGGCAGAGGGTTTTTTTGCGCATGAAAACTCGCTCATGATCGATACAACGTGCACGTGCGGTCACATGTGGCGGGCGGCCAATTCCGCGCGCGGGACGACGATGCGGTGCATGCGCTGCAAAAAGGCTGTGATCATCGGCGGAGCGCCCGCGTTGCCCCCAGAGGCAGAGCAGCGAGTGGACGCAAGTGTTCGCGTTCGAGGGGTCGATGTGGTGACTCGCTGCTCGCCCGCGTTTGCACCTCTTGCGGAGTCCTTGATGGCTCGCTTTGAACGGAGCGCGTCGGTCAATGATGGCGACGTGTTTGCCTGGGGGCCCATACCTGTTTTCTTGCGAAGCGAGGGCGCCGGTCTTCGCGTTTGCGAGCCGGACATGCGCCTCAAAGACGCGCGCGCACGCCCCAACGTGGATCTTACAAACGCGCTTTCCGTCAATGCGTTTCTGGGACAGTTACACGAACACCTTGGAGTCGAGGCGAGCGAGTTCACGTTGATGAACTTGCTGCTCACGTTTGGTGGCGCGCTCGATATGCCAAAGGTTCACTTGTTTCGAAAGTTCCCACCGCACGATTTGCCGAATGGATCCCGCGAGTCAGGTTGGTACTTGGGTCCGAACCCGAATGAGCTCGCGACGCTGCGACCGGACGGAGCTACGCGGGAGGATTACAAGCTCGAAATGATCTTCGAACTTTACCATCGAAGGCCCCTTATCGTCGCAGCGCTGGGACTGCCGATGCAGTTCATTGCGTTGATTGAGGGCAATCGCGTCACGCATGTGGTTGATCCGCGGGGGGATGTGGCGTGGACTCCGGCGGCAGGGAAGGGTAGCTGAGACGCTTGATGCGCGCGATCCGGTTCGCGCGACTATCTCAGCCGCGAGTCCGCGCTGTTCTTTGCGGCAAATGGCGTGGATGACAAGGCGTCGAGCCATCGAAGCCACCTCATGGTGTCCTTGAATAATCTTGAAAAATATGTAACTTGTATGCATGCGCTCCGTTCCCCTTTCAACAACGATCTCGCCAGAGGTTAAGAAGGCAGCAGGTGCGTATTGTCGTCGGCATGGTCTCAAGCTCAGTTTTTTGATTGAGCGAGCTCTTGTCGAACAACTCGAGGACGAGATCGACCGCGAAGCCTATTTTGAAAGGCGCGATGAACCGACGGTTAGCCTCGATTCAGTATTGGCGTCGCGGCGCCGTTCTTCAGGAAGAACCCGCAGTCGGTGAGCTACCGGGTTGAGTTAACGAGAAGCGCGAAGAGGGAACTCGACCGGCTCCCGTCGCATGTTGTGGAGCGCTGTCTGGAAGCGCTCTCATTTCTTTCGCAAAATCCCTTTTCGGAGGTGCTTGCCGTCAAGAAGCTCCGAGGGGCAGAACCGCTCTACAGGGTTCGTCTTGGCGACTATCGGATCGTGTACGAGGTGCGAAAGAAGGTGCTTCTGGTGCTAGTGATTAAGATCGGCCATCGAAGCGATATTTATCGCTAACAATGGCGCTGGGCCCTGGTTTTCCGATGATTTCGTCTACCCCCGCGCCTTTGTCCTCTCCCGCACGCGCTCTGCAATAAACGATGCCACCTCTGCCGGTTTCGTTCCCGGCCCAAACCCCGCATCGAAGCCGAGCTCCAACGCGAGCTTGTGATCAATGCGCGGGCCGCCGAGGAGCAAGAGCACCTGCTCTCGCCAACCTTGCCTCTCGATCAAGTCCACCAACGCTCTGGAATTATCCTTGTGGCAGTTGCGCTGCGTGATCACCTGGCTCACAAGAATCGCGTCGGCACTGAGTCCTCGTGCGCGCGCTGCGAGCTGATCGTTTTCCACTTGCGCGCCCAAGTTGTAGGCTTCAAATCCCTTGTAGCTCTCGAGGCCCTTGTCACCGGCGTAGCCTTTGTAGTTGAGGATCGCATCGATGCCGACGGTGTGCGCATCGGAACCTGTGCAAGCTCCCACAACGACAAGCTTTCGCCCGATGTCCTTTTTAATCAGCTCTTCGATCTCTTCACGCGTCCGCGAGGCCGTGCTGACCTCGGGAACCTCAATCGAGCCGATGTCCACGCTGTGCTTCGATGAGCCGTACACGACGAAAAACGCATAATTTTCGGCACATTCCTCCATGGTCGCGACGAGCGGATCGACAAGGCCGTGCGCTTCCGCGAAACGTTTTGCAGCTTCCCGCGCGCGAGGCGAGGGCGCAATAGGCAACACGAACGACAACTGGATCATGCCGTCGCCATGGCGGTCGCCGTATGCACGAATCGGTTGTTTGGGGTTCATGGCGCCCCCTCCAGCGCATCCAAAAGCGGATTCATGTACCTCTCGTGCTTCCCGATCACGCCGCGGTAACCTTTGCCGCCTGTGCGCGTGCGCTTCACGTCGGCGAACGCACCCTTCGCGATCGAATCCCAAATTCCATCACGCGCGACTTGCTCAAGCAATGCGACGGCTTCATCGAGGACGTTCACCGCGCGCTGCGCAATTCGGCCGTTCGGTTTGAACTCGATCTCGTCGCCGAGATGTTTTGCTGCCGTGTACACGTAACGCGTGGCCTTTAGGGAGAGGTACCGATCCATGAGCATGGGGTTGTGAACCGCCTCACTAAACATGCCCAATAATTCGATCGATTGGTTCGTTGTAATCCCAACAAGGCTAAAGAGTGCATCGTGTACGTGCGCGAAGAAAATGTCGCCGACCTTGTGCTTCGTCGGTGGCATCCACTTGATGGGATGACGTTCGAAGATCTGCCGAACGAGTTGCGCCTGCGCGAGTTCGTAGAGAAAACTGTCCTCGAGCCACGGGTTGATTTCGTACGCGTGCCCAAGCCCCATTTGTTCTTCGCGAAGGCCCGCGCGAAGTGCGAACGCCTCGTTGATAAATTGGCTTGCGAGCACCGTGTGTGCCTTCTCGACGGCGTCAGCGGTGGTGAGGTAGTTGTCTTCGCCTGTGTTGATGATGATCCCGGATCGCCCAATAAGCCGTCGCGATACGTATTGATCGACGAAGGTGCGACACATGTTGATGTCGCGAAAGAGGATGCCGTACATGGCGTCATTGAGTAGCATGTCGAGGCGTTCCACCGCGGCCATCCACGCAATCTCGGACATGCATAAACCAGACGAATAGTTCGTTTGTAATATGTAACGTCCGTGGTTGCGAGCAGCGTCGTTGGTGGCTTCGCGGATGATGCGGAAGTTCTCCTGCGTCGCGAATGTGCCACCGTACCCTTCAGTCGTCGGCCCATGCGGTACGTAATCGAGAAGGGATTGAGCGGTCGCGCGAATCACCGCCACGATGTCAGCGCCAGCATGGGCAGCGGCCTTGGCTTGAAGGGCATCATCGTAAATATTGCCCGTTGCGACGATGACGTACTTGAGCGGATTCGGGCCAGGTGTGACTTCGCGTTTCAGCGCTTCGCGTTCCTCGCGTGCGGAGTCGATGCGCGCCAGCGCTTTGGTCACGTGTGGAGCGAGCGCAGCTGCAATCGCGTCAGGTGAGGGTGTGCTATCGACGTTTACTAGCTCCTTTGCAAACGCGAGCTCTTCGGCGGCCTCCTGGACCGACTTTGCGCCGCGTACGAGCACGATGCCAATGTAGAACGCGATGCCGCGATCGAGGAGGCCAGCTTCGTGGTAACGATCCACTGCGACGTTGACGAGCGGCGTTCCCTCTTCGCTTGCCCCTGTGGCTCCGAGTGCGCGAAGGACCGTGCGTTCCACGCCAGTAGTCGTGTGTCCATCGATGAAGCGTTGAACATCGTCGGCGACGTGTTGCGCCAGCTGGCGGCAGCGTTCGACTTTGTTCGTGTCGACGGGAACGGTGGCCATGAAGACATTGTCTACCGGGATCTTCGCGGGCTCAACTTCGGCGTCCGCATCAACGGGCTTACCGAACGCGCAGGGGCGTGGCGGGGCATCGGAAAAGCGTTATACTGATGTTATAACGCCGCCTATGGAGACACTCATGATCAAAAAGCTGACGGTGATCGGAAATAGCCTCGGGATCATTATCGAACGACCGATTCTCGATTTGCTCGACATCGATAAGGACACTCCGCTTGAAGTCCGCACGGACGGAACCTCACTTCTTATTCGTCCGGCGAGGGAGCAGCGTCGGTCGCGCATTCGAAAATCGGCCACGCGCGTCATGGACTCGCACGAGGAAACCTTTCGGAAGTTGGCAAAGTGAATCCTGAATTTCTAACGAATCGAGGATATGATCGACTTGCATACGTTACAGCTCGAACGTTTCGGCGGGGGCGCAGGCCTCAGAGACTGCGGCTTGCTCGAGTCGGCCGTCGCTCAGCCTCAAGCGACCTTCGGCGGTGAATTTGTTCATAACGATTTGTTCGCAATGGCAGCAGCCTATTTGTTTCACATCGTACGCAACCATCCGTTCGTCGATGGCAATAAGCGTGTTGGCTTGCTAGCAGCGCTGGTGTTTCTTGACATCAATGGGATCGCAATCGACTTCGCAAGCGAGGAACTTTCAGAAATCACGTTGGCCGTGGCGCAAGGAAACATGACGAAGGAACAGCTCACGGTGCGCCTTCGCGAAATCGCTGGGCTCACCTAATCACTGCCCCACAAATTGCTGCCGCAAAGCAAGCGATTGCGATTCCAATGCACACCCAAGCACGTGCGGGCGAACTGGCAACGAATGCGGCAATGCTACTTCCCACACCGGCGGCTCCGCCAAGGCCAATGAGGACGAGGGCGAATGCGGACCGTTTCGTCGAATCGCCTCGGTCGTCGAGTGGTTTGCCCTTCGCCTTTTCGTACACACGCGGATCCAATTCCTGAGGAACGCCAGCGGGCCACGCGGTCTGCGCTTGGACGGCGTGAAGGGCATGAAGGGCGAGGAGCATGGTTTGTTCGTCGTTGCGCTTCTCTGCTCGGTCGGCGATGGCGACGAGGCGCTTTCGCCCCTCGCTTGCCGTGTCGCTAACGGGTGACCACGCGCGTGCGGCGTCGAGCGCAAAGGGAATGGCATCGAAGTCGCGAGATCGTCCAATAGCATCATCGGCTCGCGCCAGTGCCAACCTGCCGCGTTGGTTTTCTATGACAGCGGTCACCGTGCAAGCGATGCTAAGGATGGCCAACGCAGCGGCCAGTCGTCTCACTGAAAGTCCCGTCGCCGGAAGATCGCCGCGCTCACCGCAAGAAGCAAAACGACGTATGCCATCGATTGAAGGGTTGCCGTGCCAACGTACACCCATGGCTTTGTGCCTGGCACTTGACCTAACAGCAGGGCGCGCGCCGGAACGTACAAATGCAGGTTGGGAACGATCTTCGTAAGGACAAGACCGATGGATCGCGCTGCAGATCCGACTACGCGCACGGGGAGACTTCCAAGCGTGTCCGCCGTGCGGCCGATCAAAAAGAGGCCAAGAGTGAGCACTGCCGTGAGGAACGGCGACGAGAATGATGCGAAGAAAATTGCGATGGCCGAAACGATGGCCACTTCGGAAACGGCAAGCGCGCTTGAGGCGGTGACGAGTTGGCGCTCAAGGCCTGCGGAGGACGATGCCCAATAGGCAGCAATGAACAGACCGAGCGACCAAGGTATGGCAACGAAGACCCGTGTATAGCGCACGCGCCACACGATCAGTCCGAAGGCAACTAAGGAACCGATAGCGATTCCTCCCGCAATCCGCGCGTGCCCCGTTTTGCTCGCGAGAAGCAACAGGACGCAGGCCGCATCGATGGCAACGAACACCGCGAGCGTGAGTACGGTGCCGACGAACTTGCCGACAATGTACTCCGTGCGCGAAATCGGGCGACTCAGGATTGGGAACACGGTCTTGAGCTCCACCTCGCGATGAAGCGAAGTGGCTCCAAGCACAATCGCAACGAGCACCGCGTAGAGTGAGATCGATGCAGCGCCGATGTTCGCGAGCACACGCGGCTGTTGTTCCACCGAAAGCGATGCGACAAAGACGGCGTAGACGCACGTTGAAAGCGCAAATGCCATGAGCCCGTGCAGCAGCCGCGCACGAACGGCTTCGCGATACGTGTTGAGCGCGATGGTCAGAACCCGTGTGAGCATCGGACGTGTTTGAAGTTACAACAGACGTGGAGGGAACGTGAAGTCTGAGGAGTTTCACGCTTTCAATATCACTC
>JAHFDX010000774.1:1243-2221 GCA_023248785.1 Myxococcales bacterium | reverse complement strand
GCTTGGCCTCGCGCTCTTCGTCGGTCGCGCTCGCTCGGGACTCTCCGACTATCCACGCTCACGTGTGCGTGTGCATTTGCTTGAGCTCCCCTACTTCGTCCATTGGTGCGGAGCGGCACTCGCGCTGATCCCAGGCGTTGCAGCCCTTGCGATCGGGCCTTTCATCGTGCGCATCCAATCAGGTGAATGGGGCATTCCGTATCGCACCCTCGCCTTTGTATACACCTGCGGCATTTTTCTAGCGCTCTACGGCATCTACGTTCGGCGTCGATGGTTTTATGTCAAGCATCTTGACATTCCAATCCGCGACTTACCTGAAGCCTTCGACGGGTTCACGATTGCGCACTTGTCCGACCTGCACATTGGCGCCTTTACCCCAAAGTCGTGGGCGGAACGTTGGGTGCGCGCTGCAAACAGAGCAGACTGTGACATCGCCGTCGTCACAGGCGATCTCGTCACGAGCGGAACCCGATTTCATGGTGAGATTGCCACAGCCGTCGGATCGCTCCGCGCGCGCGAAGGAACGTTCGTCGCCATGGGCAACCACGATTACTTCGGCGAAGCGCTTCCACTTCTTTCGATGTTGCACGAACAGGGAGCGCTGTTACTTCGTAACGCCGGCCGCCTTTTTGCGCGAGGCGCTGATCAGATCTATCTCGCGGGTGTTGACGACACGTGGACGAAGCGCGCCAACCTCGAGGCGGCTTTGCGCGATCGGCCCGATGGAGTTCCGTGCGTATTGCTTGCACATGATCCCGACGTATTTCCTGAAGCCGCAGCTGCCTCCGTCGATCTCACGCTCAGCGGGCACACGCACGGAGGGCAAATTGCGGTTCCCTTTCTTGCGCGTTGGTTCTCACTCTCACACCTCGCACACCGATTTCACCTCGGCCTGTACCGCCGCGACGATTCGATGCTCTACGTGCACCCTGGACTCGGAACCTCCGGGCCTCCGATGCGATTAGGAGTTGCCCCCGC
>JAHFDX010000774.1:0-1233 GCA_023248785.1 Myxococcales bacterium | reverse complement strand
CGAAGCCTGATGGTTTTCGCCGATCCCAGCGCGCTGCCGTTGTCGGGCTCGCTCAAAGTACGGTAGTATGTATCGCTCGCCCTCCTAGGCGTCGCTTGGTTTCGACGAAAACCATTCAGGCTTCGGTTGAAGAGCGTCAGTCATGTAGCTACGAAGAGCCGAGCAAACCGAGCACCGAGGGATCACTTTCGCGCACACATGATGCAACGCCATCCCGCACGGACTTCCAGGGGTGCAATTGCCATAGCTCGAGCAGGTTGTCCATCGCCGGTGCATAGCGGATGACAAGGAGCAATCGCACAATGCGCAAAAGGGGTCGAACTTGAGCGACGGCGTTCCTCGGCTCTACGTCGTTCGTCCACGAAACGGGATCAAGCATAAGCGCCTGAAGTGCGCGTTCACCAAGTTCGATAGGTTTCAAAATTTCGAGACGTCGCATCGCGACGGAATGCATCGCTTCTTCCTCGGACCATACCGCATCAAGAAACAGGCGCTCCACGTCGTCATCTTGCCCGCGCGGCATCTCGAGCATTGGTCGCATTTGACCTGTGGGATCAAAGGGAGGCGGTGTTTGCATTCCAGGTTCCACACGAAAGTACTCGCTAATGGCGTCGAGCGCTGGATGCATCGCCGCCTGCGACACTTCCTCGGGCGTGAGCGGTTCGACAATCGCACGGCCCTTTCGAAGACGCACGCGATACCCCGTCCACACTCCCTCGCCAACAAAGCTGACTTCGCCTTCCGTTCCGAGTTCGGCAGCTAAAACAAACATCGCGACGAGTTGACGTTTTCGTCGCTCAAACGCTGCGGCGGTTAGCCGCCCTCGCACTTCAACGATGCCCTTGTCTTCACGCAACTCAAACAAGCCACGACCACCCGCGCGTGGCAGGTCCTTCGCAATTTCCTCCACCGACGCAGGTTCTGAATCGGGAGCGCGCGAAAATAGTTTCAGGATGTGCCCCAACCGCTTTGTGTCGACGACAAGCTCTCGCCATGCGCGAAATTTTCCACGCGGAAAGCGGAGCTCTCCGAACACCGTGACGTCGTAAGACATGAGTCTTTCAGGAGAGCGCCCGATCCGAACGACGTCAAGCAGACTCACTCGTTGCTGTTGTCTGCCATAGGCTCTTCGCTACTGAACCATTCGGCCCGAGCAAGAGGCACGCTTGCGTCATGCAAAGCTAGCGGAATAACGGCGCGGAGCGCATCGCGAACTTGCAGTGGCAAAGCATC
>JAHFDX010000773.1 GCA_023248785.1 Myxococcales bacterium | reverse complement strand
GTCGACGTCACTTCCATTTGATTTTCGGTGCGACCAAACAATGGGGATTTCGATGCGCGAAATGATACTCGGGGATCGACGTGGATCCAGCGTTGACATGATGGCTTGATCGCTTGGCGCATTCACGCGGGACAATCGGGCGCGATCAATCGTGTGTCCAACGCTGTTCAGAACGACGTGGTTGGTGGTCGCTGGGATCGATAGGTCGAGATTCACGTGGCCGCGGAAGTCTGGTTGGTTCGGATCGAGGTCGAGCGATAGGGAGTAGGCAAGGGGCTTAGCTAGTTCCTGCAGGCGCCCGTCTGCCCTTGGAGGCGGCGCTGGCCATCCGTGAACTAGCGGAAGTGTCGTTTGTGAGGGCGAGCCACAAGATGCGAGCGCAAGAGTTAGTGCAAATTGAAAAAAGCGACCCATGCCGAGGGATTCAACCTAAGCGCCGTGTGCGTCAATCCCCGCCTTACGGTTGGTGTTCCCGACCTAGGGCCATCACCTCAAGGTTCAAATCGAGTACAAGCTTCACAAGGGCAGCACGTTGCTCTTCGCTCGGGGGCACGTGTGACCACGTTTGCACCGCACGCTCGTAGGAGCGCGCGCGCGTCCGAAGCTCTCGTACGCGGGGCGTCGAGGGCAACTCTTGGAGGCGCTCGAGGCTGTCGATCAGCGACTGCTGCACAATCGACAGGCGCGTAGATGGATGCGGCTGCATCACTCTATTTTGAGGGTACATTAAATCGCTACGCCGCAAGGCCAGGTTCGATGATCAAGTGACTTGTGCATTGGGGAAGGGAGGAAGGTGTGCGAAAGTCGCCTTCATGAAGCATGTTCTGTCCTTCGTAAGGAATGCGGCAATTTGCGTAGGTTTGTGGATCGCGCTCGTCTCGCCGAGCGTTGCGCGAGCGGAAAGGCAATTGCCGACGGAGAAAAGCCCGCTCATGCGCTACACCCTATCGAACGGGCTGGACGTGATTCTTCAATCGAATCGGCGCGTTCCGACCGTCACCGTGAACCTTTGGTACCACGTCGGCTCGAAAGACGAGCCGAACGGAAAGAACGGTTTTGCGCATCTCTTTGAGCACGTCATGTTTCAGGGATCGAAGCATGTCGGCGAAGACCGCTTCTTTAAGTATCTCGAGCGTGTCGGAGCCACGGGCATCAATGGCACAACCAACACCGATCGTACGAACTACTTCGAGACCGTTCCTGCGAACCAACTCGAGCTTGCACTTTGGCTCGAAAGTGATCGCATGGGGTTTCTTTTAGATCATGCCGACGACAAGACGTTCAAAAGCCAGCGTGAGGTCGTCAAGAATGAGCGGCGACAGAATTATGAGAACGCGCCCTACGGACTTGTCTCAAAGTTCATTGTCGAGCACACCTATCCAGAAGAGCACCCGTACCACAAGCTCACGATTGGCACGCCAGAGGACCTCGATAGAGCCACCATCGACGATGTGCGAACCTTTTTCAACACGTGGTACGTCCCGAACAATGCAACGCTCGTCATGGTGGGCGACTTTGAGGAGTCGCACGCGAAGGAACTTGTGGAGCGGTACTTCTCGCCGATCCCGAGGGGCCGAGTGCCGACTCGTCGTCAAACTCCGAAGTTGAACCTGATCTCTGAAACGTTGCTTCCGATCGAAGCGAGCGTGAAGTTGCCGCGGCTCGTGATCTCGTGGCCAACGCCGGCGGGCTTCGCTCCAGATGACGCAGACCTTGATCTCGCTGCAGGGGTGCTTGCATCGGGGAAAACGAGTCGTCTTTATAAGCGTCTCGTATACGACGCTCGAATCGCAGCAGACGTTTTTGCGCACCAGAGCTCTGCGAAGTTGGGCTCGCGATTTGAAATCTCGGCAACGATTCAACCAGGGCACACGGCCGAGGAGGCGCTTGCATTGGCCGACGACGAGCTTTCGAAGCTGCAGAGCTCTGGTCCTACGGCCGACGAGCTTGCACGTGCAAAGGCGTCGCAGAAGTCCACGCTTGTGTTTGAGGCAGAAAAACAAGGCTCTTGGGCAAACATGATCAACTACTACGCAGACGCTACGGGCGATCCGGGGTTCTACGAGCACGACCTCACAAGGTACGAAGCGGTTACGCAGGCGTCGATCCAGAGCGCGGTCACGCAGCATCTACAGAAGAATCAGCGGGTCGTTGCACTTGTGAAAGCGAATCCGTCGGCTCCGGTTGCGGGTCGACTGGTTGAGGCGACGGGGGAGTCGAAGAA
>JAHFDX010000132.1:4437-8440 GCA_023248785.1 Myxococcales bacterium | reverse complement strand
CACAAAGTCGAAAGATGCCGACTTGAATGGCAACGACTCGGCATCGGTTCGTTGCACGGTCGCCTTGAGGCCTTTCAATAGAAGACGTCGGGTTGTGGCTTCGATCGCTCCGTCTGTGATGTCGACCGAAGTGACTTTGGCGCCAGCGCGCACCAACGTCTCAGTGTGAAGGCCCATTCCGCAGCCGATATCGAGCACGCGTTTCCCCTTGAGTTCGGAAAGGGGAATGATGCGATCGAAGAGCTTCGAATCTGTTGCAAACAACCGCGAGCCGACGATGAAGCGTGCGTCGATGGCATCGAACCACTCGCTCGAATACTTCTCGGCTTTGACTTCGCTGTGCCAGTCGTAGGCCATTGGGTTGTCGTTCCACCAGTGGCGGTTGCCATGTTGAACCGAGCTGACATCGAGGTCCAAGTTGCGCTTGCTTTGAAAAACTCCATCCATGGTTCTTCAGTACCTGTAGCGCCGTGTTGTTTTGCCATCAAGCACGGCTGCATTGACTGCTGAACCCGTTCGGGAATCTGAATAGTAGCTGCTTGTCATGCACCTTAAGGCGGTGGCTGCGACCAACGCGTTTGACGAAACGGTTCGGCAGTTTCGCGCAATTGAAGATCATCCGGTGGAGGTGGCATCGGAATTCCGAGCGCAGCAAGACCTGGCCGGTCATTGTAACGTAACGTGATCACTTGGGCGGGGATCCACGGGTTCTTGCGCACAAACGGCACCTCGACGACACGTGAGTCCAAGCGCTCGCCGAACTGTGTGCCAAGACCAGGGCGCTCCCTGAAATCGTCATATGGCTTGGCCGGCCGCGCGTCGTTTCTCATTCCCGCCTTCGGAGCGTCCTCCGATCTATGGCTGGGATCAGGAGCGGGAGCCGTCGGAGAGGGAGGATAGTAGCCATCGTTGGGTCGCACGCGCGGTGGGCCAGGAATCCGATACGGCGGAGGATAAACCGGCATCGGGCGCTCCGGGAAAAATGCCACACCAATCGCACCAACGTCGCGCGCCTGACCTTGTCGTCCCGCGTACGAATTTCTCACAGACGAAAATCGAAACGCAGCGACATCGTTTGCAGATGTTCGAAAGCCCTCGACCGTAAGCGACGCGTAGGGCTCCAAAATGTAACCTCGTTTGCCCACATAATCCGCGCGCTTGCCGTCGAGCGCATCGAGGCCGTCGACAGACAGCACGACTTCGACGCGTTGCGGCGTTGGGTTGGAAACGTGCAATGCGTACCGCTCGCCCATGTTTCCAAGCACATAGGAGCGCCCCGCGCGATGGTACGTGGGAAGATCCCGTCCTTCCGTGTCAACCATCTGAACCTGGTAGGGGCTCACGATCATGGGCGCGCGAAAGGGGGTTGCGTGGACGGTGCGAGGCGATGCGCAAACGGCACTCGCGGCGAGGAGCGCGCATGGAAGGAGGGGGAAAAAGCGTCGGATCGGGGTCATAGTGAGACCGACGCGCGAGAAGGGGAAACGATCTAGAATTTTTGTGGCCCACTTAACCGACGACAATACCTAGGCGCCTGAAGAGCGCGCTGATCATCAAGTAGGTCAGGCCCCACACGACACGTCCGTCCACGTCGAAGGCGGGCAAATCGACCTCCTGCCCACGGAGTCGATAGGGTCGTGTTGTGTCTCGTTCGCGGCGGGCCAAAGGTCCAAGGGGTGCCCAAAGGACCTCTGCCACTTCCTCGTTGGGCGAGAATTCAGGCGCCTCGTTCACTGAGAAAACGAAGGGCGTCACGATGAGACCCACAGGCTTGGCGTGCGAAAACGTCGTCACGTCGTCGATACGCCCGAGCAGCCGCCCTGCAACTGCTAAGTCGAGGCCGATTTCCTCTCTCGTTTCCCGAACCGCGGTCTCATGTAGATTGCAATCGTTGGGCTCGAATCGGCCGCCCGGAAAGGCCATATGCCCGGACCACGGATCGCTCTCGCGCTCGGCCCTTCGGATAAAGAGGATCTCCACATCTGAATCCGTTGCGCGCAAGATTGTGGCCACCGCGGCCCGGAGTTCCGAGCCCGGGGGATGCGGGTCGTCGCACCGTACCGCGCGCCTGATCTGCTCGAGTCCAAGCATTCCTGGGGGTTATACCCCGTTGACGAAGCCCGGGCACCCTCCGATACTTCGCGTGCAAACATTTTTTATGCGAAACAAAAATCCCAAGTAGAGGTCGTCATGTCGTCAGAGTTGCGGTTCGACAATCGCATTGCCATCGTTACAGGTGCAGGTGCAGGCCTCGGGCGCTCACACGCTCTGCTCCTCGCAAGCCGAGGTGCGAAGGTCGTTGTCAATGATCTTGGTGGCTCGATTCATGGTGCTGGCAAAAGCTCCGCCGCAGCCGACAAGGTCGTCTTAGAAATTAAGGCCGCGGGTGGAACCGCCATCGCGAATTACGATTCCGTAGAGGATGGCCACAAGATCGTAAAGACCGCCATGGACGCGTTCGGCCAGGTCGACATCCTGATCAACAACGCGGGCATTCTGCGCGACACCTCGTTTCAAAAGATGAGCCTCGAGGATTGGGACCTCATCTACCGCGTTCATGTTCTCGGAGCGTTTCAAACAACGAAAGCCGTTTGGGATCACATGCGCGATCGTGGCTTTGGACGCATCGTGTTTACGGCATCCGCGGCAGGGATCTACGGCAACTTTGGCCAAGCCAACTACGCAATGGCCAAGCTTGGACTCGTTGGATTCTCAAACACCCTTGCCATCGAGGGAAAGAAAAAGGGTGTCTTCGTTAACACGATTGCACCGCTTGCGGGCTCACGCCTTACCGAAACGGTACTGCCGCCTGACTTGATTGCTGCTCTCAAGCCCGAATATGTATCTCCATTGGTTGCATATCTTTGCCACGAGAGCTGCGAGGAGACGGGCGCGCTCTATGAAGTGGGCGGCGGATTCATGGGAAAGCTGCGCTTTGAGCGTGCGGAAGGGAAGCTCTACAAGTTAGGTCGCTCCATCACGCCCGAATTGGTTTCACGACACTTTGCCTTCATCAGCGGATTCGACAAGAGCACGCACCCCCAAAATATCACCGAATCCATGACGCCCATCATGAGCAATCTGGGCTCGCAAGCGAAGGGCGGCAATGAATTCATCGATTGTGACGAAGCGCTTGGTTTTGAATTTCCCGAGCAACACTCAAGCTACGACGAACGCGACCTCGCGCTCTACGCACTTGGTGTGGGTGCGGCACAGGATCCCCTCGACTCAAAGGAACTGCAGTTTGTCTATGAGATGAACGACGGCTTTAAGGCGCTTCCCACGTACGCAGTGGTGCCTGCGGTGTCGCTCATTTTGAAACTCGGCAAGGAGGACATCAAAGCCCCCGGGATGAACTTTGGCCTCGATCGCATTCTGCACGGTGAGCAATACACCGAACTCAAGAAGCCGTTGCCACCCCGCGCCAAGCTCACGCACAAGATTCGCGTGAAGGATATCTTCGACAAGATTCGCAACGCGCTCGTGGTGACTGAGATTCGAAGTTTCGACGAAACCGGCGATGAGCTCATGGTCAACGAAGTGACGACCTTCCTTCGCGGCGCCGGCGGATGGGGTGGTGAACGTGGACCCGATGCCAACGTTAACGTCGCACCCGAGCGAGCGCCCGACGCAACTGTGACCGAAAAGATAAACGAGAACCAGGCGCTTCTCTATCGACTGTCGGGAGACTGGAATCCACTTCACGCCGATCCCGCGTTTGCGACCGCTTTCGGTTTTCCGAAGCCCATTCTCCACGGCCTTTGCACCTTTGGGTATGCCGGCCGTCATGTCATCAAGCACTTCGCTCCAAACGGCGATGCACGCCTTTTTAAGAGCATCAAGGTGCGCTTCGCCGAAACGGTATTTCCAGGGGAAACACTCATCACCGACATGTGGAAGGAAAGCGACACGCGCATTCTCTTCCGATGCCGCGTGAAAGAGCGCGACAAGGTCGTAATTTCAAACGCTATGATCGAGTTCTTCACCGAACTTCCGAAGCCAA
>JAHFDX010000132.1:563-4427 GCA_023248785.1 Myxococcales bacterium | reverse complement strand
GCCGTTTCAGCACCGGCAACCGCAGCAGCGTCGAGCGGCCCGGTTGTTGAAGACGTCTTCTGGGGAATTCGTCACCACGTCGAATCCAATCCGAGCCTGGTGAAACAGATCGACAAGGTGTTCCAACTCAAATTGAGCAACGTCAGTTACGTACTCGATCTGAAGCAAGGCAAGGTTTACGAAGGCATTGCCGATAAAGCCGACTGCACCCTCGAGCTCTGCACCGAAGACTTCTTGGGCATGGCAACGGGCAAACTTAATCCGCAAAAGCTCTACTTCGGAGGCAAGCTCAAGATCAGCGGCGATCTGATGGCCTCGCAAAAGCTCGATTTTTTGCAGAAGGTCGACCCGCAAAAGACGCTCGAAGCGATGAAGGCTGCGGGATACACGCCGGGTGGCAGCGCAGGCGCAACAGCACCCGCGACCTCAAGCCCTGCCAACTCAACCAGTGCGGCCGCGAGTGCATCGAAGGCATCCACGTCGGCAACGCCTGCAAAGGATCCTGTGGCAAGGAAGGTGTTTGCGGCACTTGGCGAGCGTCTAAAGACGCAGCCAAAACTAGCCGCGGAGCTCGGTGCAGTCGTTACGTTCAACGTAAAGGGACCTGACAGCGTGTGGACCCTCGATGCTTCTGGCAATGTGCCAAAGATCATCGAGGGCTCTGGACCGGCCGCCGCGACGTTTTCGATCTCCGACGATCATCTCGCGGAGCTCGTCAAAGAGGGAAACGTTCGCGATTTTTATCAACGAGGCAAGTTGCGCGTCGATGGTGACGTTCGACTCGCGCAGCGGCTGGGCTTCTTGAAAGGTCTCTGATCGCTTGGAGGTGCATCATGGGTCGTAGAGTCAATGTGATTGGCGTCGGCATGACGAAGTTTCAAAAACCCGGCGCAAGCGACGAGTACAACGTGATGGCCGCCGGCGCGATCAAGGCTGCGCTGTCGGATTCAAAAGTCGACTACAAAGACATCGAGCAGGCGGTTGCAGGTTATGTTTTCGGCGATAGCACGTGCGGACAGCGCGCCATTTATGAGGTTGGCCTCAGCGGCATTCCTGTATTCAACGTGAACAACAATTGCTCAACAGGTTCGTCTGCGCTCTATCTCGGCAGACAGGCCATTGAAGGTGGACTCGCGGAATGCGTTCTCGTCGTCGGCTTCGAGAAGATGGAAAAGGGTGCCCTCGGCTCGAAGTTCGACGACCGGACGAACCCGCTCGACCAACACGCCGGCGTCATGCTGAAAGTGCAGGGCGTGAATCAGGCGCCTTTCGCAGCACAAATGTTCGGCGGAGCAGGGCGTGAGTATCGTTTCAAGTATGGCACCAAGCGCGAGACCTTCGCCAAGGTGAGCGCAAAGGCGCGCAAGCACGCTGCAAACAATCCATTGGCACTCTTCAATCAAGTGCTGTCAGTCGAAGAGGTGCTGGCGTCGGAGGAAGTGTTCGATCCGCTTACGCGTTATCAGTGTTGCCCACCAACCTGCGGCGCGGCAGCAGCCATCCTGTGCAGCGATGACTTCGCAAAGAAGAAGGGCATCAGCAAGGCCGTGTACATTGCCGCGCAAGCGATGACGACCGACTATGCGAGTTCCTTTGGCGACAGCATGATCAAGATGGTCGGATACGACATGGCGACCAACGCCGCCAAACAAGTCTACGAAAAGTCGGGCTTGGGACCGAAAGATGTGCAGGTCGTCGAACTCCACGATTGTTTTAGTGCAAATGAAATCCTCACCTATGAGGCGTTGGGGCTATGCGGCGAAGGCGAAGCCGAGAAGTTTATTTCCGACAACGACAATACCTACGGAGGAAAGATCGTGACCAATCCGTCGGGTGGTCTCTTGTCGAAAGGACATCCTCTTGGCGCAACCGGATTGGCTCAGTGCACCGAGCTCGTTTGGCAACTCCGCGGCCAGGCTGACAAGCGACAGGTTCCCAACGCAAAAGTTGCGCTTCAGCACAATCTCGGACTGGGCGGCGCATGCGTCGTCACGATGTACCGCGCCGACTGAAGCAACTCCGCCTGAGATCTTCGGATCACAATTCATAAATCGTCAGATTATTTGAGTCCCGCTCGTTTCATGCCGTGAGCGATTCAGAAAACGTGGTCAATCCCGCTCTGCGCGATCTCTGCACCCGCGAAGCGTCCCGCACATAACATGATCATAATACTGTGGATGGACCGGTCCCTCAGCCGTTATGCTTTGAGAGGGCAGGAGATTTGGTTTGTCACGCGGCATTCAGACTCCGATTGAGTCGACTGAAGATGGCAGGGCATGTAGCCGTTAGTCATCTTAACCAGTTCGACGCAGCCATCGATCGCGAGACATTCTGATGCAAACACACAGCAAGGCCACGATTCTGCTTGTAGAGGATGACCCCGACGTTCGAGACGCTGTGGCCGACATTCTTGAAGAGCATGGCTATCGGGTGGTAACTGCCAACAATGGTGAGGAGGCTTTGAAGCATTTGCAGCAAGAGAAGTTACGCCCGTCCATTGTGCTTTTGGACCTCATGATGCCGGTGATGGATGGTTGGCAGTTTCGTGAAATACAGAAGAACGACCCTGCGATTTCAGACATTCCGGTGATTGCGTTGACTGCACACCTCGAACTTCGTTCCGTAGACGCAGTGGCGCACTTGCGTAAACCACTCGCGCTTGATCTGTTGCTTGAGACGGTCGCACTCGTTTCTTCATCGAGCCGCCTTCAACGAGCCGCCTTCAACGAGCCGCGAAAGTGACGCGTTAACCTGCGCCGTTTAGCATCTCAGTGATCGAGTGCGCTTCGGGGGAAACATGGATGACCGAGATGGTCGTAGTTTGACGCACGGTCTCTGCTCCGATGGAGATCGGCGTGTCGGTAATGGCCATGCGAACTCGTTCAACCAGGGTCTCCGCCACAGACTGACTCGCTCCTGGAAGTAGAATGAGAAATTGATCCCCGCCGATGCGCCCCGCATGATCGCTTCGACGGATCACCGCCGTAATCCGGTTGGCCACCTCACGGAGAACCAGGTCACCGGCGGCATACCCATACAACTCATTCACACGCCGAAAATCGTCGCAGTCGGCGAGCAATGCGAGGAGTGGCGTTCCACCTCGCTTCGCGCGCGCCTGCTCTGAACTGAGCGCTCGATCGAGACCGCGCCGGTTAAGGAGCTCCGTTAGTGGATCGAGCGAAACGAGTCGTTCAAGTCGCGAGTTGATTCCGGCGAATCGTCGATTCCTGCGTGCACGCTCAAAGGCACACACAATCGCCTGATAAATTCGATCGCCGTCTGAAAGAGAGGTGGTAACCCAGTCGTCCGCTCCTTCCCGAATGGCCCGCGCAGCAATTTCTGGATTGATTGTTTGCGCCATGAGAAGCACAGCGGGGATGTCGTTGCTTTGCTCGTTTATTTGCGCCAGCAAACTAAAGAGTCGTTCTTCAGGAAGTGCAGCGTCCACGACAATGCAATCGTAAGGGTTATGGGTTACCTCGTTCACGGCGGCTGGAACGTCGTCAACCGCTTCGGTCAACAAATTCCGCGCGCGTAAACCATCGACAAGCGCTCCCGCGGGACCATCGCCCGCGAGGATGAGAATGCGTTCAGGGCCACGAGTTTCATCGTTGGCCGCGTGAGACATTCGCACATACGCCTCAATTTCGCTGGCGAACGCCTGAAAATTACCGACGTAGTTCGACTTAACAACGTACCCCGAAACTCGCTCCGTAAAGGCCGCCCGCTTGTCCTCTTCGGCCCCCGACGTCGTCACAACAACGACGTTAGCAGCTGCGTGGACAGGGTCGCGTCGCAACTCCCGCAAAAATTCGAGGCCCGTCATGCGCGGCATATTTAGGTCGAGGAAGATCACATACGGTC
>JAHFDX010000132.1:0-553 GCA_023248785.1 Myxococcales bacterium | reverse complement strand
GTCGTGAAAGAGGCGCACAACCTTCGCCACGGAGTTTGGCGAGTGCTTCGATCCCATCACGCGCAATCGACAACGTGTGAGGTGTGTGCGAGCCTTTGAGGGCACGCTTCATCGCCATAATTTCAACGTCATCGTCTTCGATTACGAGAACATTGATTGGCGAACCCATCGTGGTCACTCTTCCTGAGAATTAGCGCACCGACGCAACGATAGGCATCGTCGTGCTTGACGGTTGCGCATCGCGCCAGCTTCTTGGCCAAGTGAAACGAAACGTTGAGCCTCGGCCCTCTCCCGACTCGAGCGTAAGTCTTCCACCCGCTGCCTCAACGATGCGTCGAACAAGCGCGAGTCCCATCCCGCTACCCTCCGTCGTGTCGCGTGGCTTTAAGGTCTGGAACATTTGAAATACACGCTCGTGGAACTCTTTCGGAATGCCAGGGCCATCATCCGTAATCGCAAACTCGTAATACTCGTCGAAGTCCTCGCACGTCACTTTCACATGCCCGTGTGGCTGATCGTGATGCTTCGCGGCGTTATTTAGCAAGTTCATGAA
>JAHFDX010000131.1 GCA_023248785.1 Myxococcales bacterium | reverse complement strand
GACGGACTTCGGCGTAGATCGGTTGGAGGCTTGAATCGACGCTGGCGATGTCGGTCGAGGGATCGATGGCCGCCTGCAACTCTTCGAGGGTGTACACCGTGCCTTCGAGCGCGGCATCGTGCGCAATCCAGGAGAGGTCCAGATGGTCGCGGTATTTTTGCTGAACGAAGGGCGTTGCTTTCTTGAGGCGGGCTTCCAAGTACGTGGTGCGCTCCTCGATCGATTTGGGCGTTGCGGGCTTAGGGGCGTCGGCCACCTTGGCCTGTGTGGCGACTCGTTCTTTTCGACTAGGAGGCGACTTGCTGGGCGACTTGCTGGGCATCGAGAGCTCGTTCGTAAGTGCTCGTGATCATTGAGCTTTTTTGCGCGAAGACCCCGCGCGGTTCGCCGCACGCTACACGTGAAACGTGCCCCAGGTCAAGGGCGTCGTGAGTCTTGTTGAGCATGCGCGTGTCACTGCCGTGACTGGAGTGTCCGGGAATGCGCCGTATTGGCACATCCCAGGTTGGTCAATCGCAAGTTTTTTTCCCGAAACACGGATCGGCACGGCGATTGCTTATGCAGCGACCCGAGAACTTGGAGATGAAATATATTGTAACTTTCTTAGCTTCATTTTCTCTTGCGTGCGCTGGCCGCACAGAGAAGGACGCCGATGCCCAGACCGATGGATCCGCCGCGGGCGAGCGGGCCGGTTCGGCGGACAAGCAAGACGGGTCCGTCAGCGACGCTGCGACGGTGCTCGACTCGGGGATCGACGCGCGCCGGACCGTCGAGGCGGGATTGATCGAACACAGAGGCAATGGAACGTGTCCCGCGTCCGTGCCATCGCGCCGCGTTTGCCAGGGATACGATCTCTGGTGCAAGTACGCTACGCCCACCGCAAATTGCCCCGCGGCCACAGCCGTGGCGGAGTGCATGTGCCCAGAATGTCTCGGTTGCACGTGTGAGTGGTTCGTAGTGCCAAGCTCGTGCGACGGCGGTTGACGCGGGCAACGGCTCACTTGCGGTATTTGTCGCAAGGCGCGATACGATGCGCTGTGGGGTTCGTCCGCAATGCACTGGCCATATCGTTTCGCGCGCTCATGCGCGTGTACTTCCGGCGCGTTGAGGTCGTCGGCGAGGTGCCAGAACATAACCGAAAGGGTTGCATTTTTATCGCGAACCACTTCAACGGACTCGTGGACCCGGCCCTCGTGATGACGACCGCACCCTGCGACATCGCGCCCGTGGGCAAGAGCACCCTCTGGAAGATCCCCGTGCTCTCGTGGCTCCTTCGCGCTGTGCACGCCGTACCCGTTGAGCGCCGGAAGGACAATCCGACGAAGAACGTCACCGCAAATGAAGCCACGTTCGACGAGGTAGCCACTTGCCTCGTAAACGGTTCCAACGTCCTCATTTTTCCAGAAGGCATCAGCCATAACTTTCCTGAGGTGCAGCGTCTTCGAACGGGCGCCGCGCGCATGCTCGCAAAGGCCATGGACCGGGGATCGATGGTGTCGTTTCAAGCGGTCGGGCTCGAGTTCGATGCTCGCGATGTATTTCGATCGCGTGCGCTTGTCATCTATGGGCCCCATCGAGCGGTTTCGGCGATTGCGCTGGCGCCTTCGTCCCAGAGCGGCGACTTGGTTACTGCAATCACACGTGCGATGGCCGACGATCTTGCCGAGCTCGTGGTCGAAGGAAAAACATGGGAGACGCGCGAGCTCATCGCGAGGGTTGCGGAGCTCCTCGCGCACGACGAGGGGGAACAGTCGCTCGCAGCGCATAATCGGATCGGTCGACAGGTTGAAGCTGTGAGCAAAGTCATCGATGAGCGACTCGCGGATCAAGTAACAAACGTTCGGCAGAGCGTGTCGAAATACTTTGACGCGCTTGGGCAAGCCGGCGTTCGCGACGTCGATGTGATTCAGAAAACGCGCGTTCGTTGGCGCAAGCGATGGGTGCTATGGCTGCAAGCGCCGCTCGCTCTTGTGGGTGGGCTCTTGTTTGCGCTTCCGTATCAGCTGCCTCGGATGGTCGCGCGGGCGATTGCGGGCGAAGACCACGATGTTGTCTCGACGTACAAGTTGGGTGTGGGGCTAGTGGCGTATCCGCTTTGGGCTTCCGCTCTCATTGCGCTTGGCGCCTGGCTCCTAAGGTGGCCGTACTCTCTACTCGCTGCGACGGTCGTTCTCGCATCCCCATGGGCGGCACTCGCGTGGCTTGATGCCGTTGAGAATGGGCCACGAACACCTCTCGATCGCGAGACGCTACTCGCATTCCGAAAGCGCGCCGTTGACTCGATTCGCCTACTTGAAAGTGCTGTTCGCGCGCACGATTCCACGTCGTAGTGGTTATTGGTCCATGTAAAGTGGGGAGGCCTTTCGCCATGCTCGTCCATCTCGGGATTTCCAATCTTGTACTGATTGAACAGCTCTCGCTCGATCTCGACGCCGGGTTCAACGTGTTGACAGGAGAGACGGGGGCGGGAAAATCGATGATCGTGGATGCGCTTTCGCTTGTCCTCGGCGGGCGTGCGCGTCCGGATATGGTGAGGGCAAGCGCGAAGGAAGCCGAGGTCGAAGCGCTCTTTGAACTTGATCGACTGCCACGCGTGCGGGCGACGCTGCAAGAGGCGGGCGTTGATGCGGGGAATGAGCTTAGCATTCGTCGAGTTGTTCAAAGCGAAGGGCGCAGTCGTTCGTGGATCAATGGCAAGCTCTGCACTGCAGCTCAACTTACAGCACTCGGCGAAGAACTCTGCGATATCGCTTCCCAGCACGAGAGCGTAGGCCTCACAAATCCAGCATCACACCTTCAATACCTCGATGCATTCGGCACGCTCGAAGGGATGCGAATCGAGGTGGAACAAGAGTTCGATGCGTTGGTTGCATGCACCAGGCAACTCGAGACGCTCGTTTCGGCGGAACGTAACCGCGCAGAGCGCGAAGATTTTTTGCGCTTTCAGTTGCGCGATGTCGAAGAGCTTGGAGTGCGCGCGGGTGAAGAGAGCGAGCTCGAACAAGAGCGAGGGCGACTGCGCCATGCAGAGCGTCTCACACAAGCAACACGAGGCGCGTCCGATCGTTTGTACGAAGGCGAAGGAGCCATCTGTGACGAGCTCGGGCGCATCGTCAACGAACTTGACCATGCGGCGAGCATCGATAGCTCTCTCCAGGCGGTGGTTCGAACGATTGAACAAGCACGCGCAGAACTTAGCGATGTGTCGCGCGAGCTTACGCGCTATGCCGACGCGATCGATTCGAACCCCGCGCGCCTTGCGGAAGTAGAGGAACGCCTGTTTCGTCTGCAGCGCCTGTTACGAAAATACGGACCGACGTCCGCAGAACTTCTTCAACACCAAACGCAGTGGCGAAACGAGCTCGAGAGTTTTGAGGGCGCCGCTGATCGCATTGCCGAACTTGAATCGCAGCGCACCCAGTTGCTCGCGCGCGCTGGAAAAAAGGCGCGACAGCTCTCAAAGGCCAGGCGCGAATCTGCGGAGCGCCTTGCGGATGCGATAGGGAGGGAACTTTCGCAGCTGGGGATGGGACGGGCGCGAATCGTTGTTGATGTCGCGTCTCTGACGCCAAGCGGCGAAGAAGGTCTTACCGTCGACGGGGTGAAGCTCACGCGTTCAGGACTGGATCGTGTGGAGTTTCTGATTGCGCCAAACCGCGGGGAAGAACCGCGTCCACTTCGCCGCATTGCAAGCGGCGGGGAGCTGTCGCGATCTCTTCTGGCGCTCAAACGGGCGCTTGCGGATCAGGGGCCCGCGTGCACATACGTATTTGATGAGGTAGACGCGGGCGTGAGCGGCGCGATTGCGGAGGTGATTGGCCGTGCGATCCTCGACATAGGGCGACACAGGCAGGTCGTGTGTATTACGCATTTGCCCCAAATTGCGGCACTTGCGCGATCGCACTTCGTGGTGGGGAAGGCTGAGCAGAAGGGGCGCACGTTCACTACGGTCAGACGCCTTTGCGAAGCGGAGCGCGTTGAGGAGATTGCGCGCATGTTAGGGGGCGTTCGCGTGAGCGAGGCGACACGACGAGCCGCGGCCGAGATGTTGTCGACACCGTCCTGAGATCAGATTGTTGGTGACAAGTCTCGCGACACGTACCATCGCATGCGGAGGTGGTTGTGCCGAATGTTGCACTGACTCCGAAGAAACACATTTCGAGCTTCCGCAGGCTTGCGATTGGGACATGGCGGACCGTGAAGGACCCGTCGGTGTACGGCACGCTCACGGTTGAAGTGGACGAGTCGCTTCGTTACATCGAGGAGTATCGAGCGAAAACGGGGCGCCGGCTTACGCTGACGCATTTGATGGCGAGGGCCATGGGGGCGGTGCTTTCGGAGATGCCGGATGCCAATGCCATCCTGAGATTCGGGCGTATTTACTTGAGGGATGAAGTTTCGGTGTTCTTTCAGGTAGCGATGGAAGATCCCGTGACAGGACAGATTGATCTGTCAGGACTCGTTGTCCGCAACGCCGACAAGCGAACGTTGGCGGACATCGCGGAGGATTTTGACAAGGCAGCGGCGAAGGTTCGTGCCGGGAAAGATGAGGAGAAGGAGCGATCACGAAAAACACTGGGCAAGATGCCCGGCTGGCTCGTGGGGATCATGCTCGACGTGGTCGCGTTTCTTACGTACACGCTGAATTTGAATTTGCGTGGGCTTGGACTTCCGAAGGATCCATTTGGATCTGTGATGATTACGAATATTGGGTCGCTCGGGATTGAAGAGGCGTGGGTGCCTTTGGTCCCGTACAGCCGAGTTCCCTTGCTCATTGCGATGGGGGCAGTGACCAAAGACGCCGTCGTAGCGGAAGACGATTCCATTCGAATTGCGCGACGTATGCGCGTATGCGTGACCTTTGACCATCGCATCCTTGACGGTGCACACGCCGCAAAAATGAGTAAAACCATGAAGAAGTGGTTCACGAAGCCCTATGAGCACTTTGGGCCGATACCTGAGGCTTAGCCCACCGCGCGTTCCTTCTGACTTGCGAGGTACGCTACCTTGCGTGCCCGCATGATTTCGCCGAGCGGTCGATGGTCCTTGAGTGCCGTCCACGGGTCGAACGTTGCACGTTCGATCTCTTCAACAAACGCCTCGTTTGATCCGATCTGATCGATCTTGAGCTTCGCCACTGTGACGTAAGGTGCTTCGCTTTCAGACCAATTGACGGAGGCGTCTTCGATGGGCGTAGTTTCTTCGTCGGTGAAGAACTGAATCTGAAACCTGTGTTCGAGTGGCCCGTCGGCGAGGCGGGTCTGGATATCTGCAGCCCAGTCTTCGGATGCGAACGGGAAGGGGACATCGCTCGCCGGAAGGAGGCGTGCGCGAACGGCATATGGCCCGCACGCAAATGGCGCGGCGGTGAAGAATCGTTCTGTGGCGAATCCTGAAAACGGTTTGTCGGCTATCGCCATCAACCTTCGCATTTGTCCAAACGCACCGAAGAACCCGTACTTGGTGATTAGATACCCGAGAAGAGGAAAGAAGCCGCGTTCAGCAGCCGCGAGGAGCTCAACGAATGGTTCGCTCGTGGCAGACGAGAAGACTTCGTGATTGATGAGCAGAAAGTCTTGAGATGTTGTGTTACCGCCACCAAGCGCACTCGGGCCATGTACATCGAGGATCTTGATGGCAAAACCGCGAACGTCCGGTTTCTTGTCAGCAAGTCGATCCGGTCCGCCGTTCGAGAAACGAATCCACGCCGAATACACTTGAGGTCTCGCGAAGAGGCCTTGTTGAGCGTACAGAGGCAATTTAGGCAGCACCTCAAATGTGCCACGCAGCGCGAGAAGACCACGTCGATGCAAAGAGCGTCCCGGTCCGAAGCGCTCTACACGGCGTTGCTGCATCTCAACAAACATTTGCTCGTAGCGTTCGAAACGTTCTGCCTCATCGGGGGCGACGTGCTCTTGCCACGTAATGCTCGGTGGTTTCATGCGACAATTATATTCTTATGATAATCGCATGAGTCTGCGGCCGCGCAAAACCTACGCCATTAGATACAACGCGGCCGCGGTCTCGGAGTTGTTCAGGGCGGCGGGCCGCGAGGTCAACACTTCGTGGCCTTTCTTAGTTACGAGTAGGGTGTGTTCGAACTGTGCTGACAATGAACCGTCGACCGTCCGCACGGTCCACTTGTCGGTCGGATCGATCGTCACAGCGTAGCTGCCGAGGTTCACCATCGGTTCGATGGTGAAGGTCATGCCGGCGCGCAATCGCTCGCCTGAGCCACGCTTGCCGTAGTGCTTTACCTGCGGCTCTTCATGAAAGCGCCGTCCGATGCCGTGGCCTACGAAGTCGCGCACGACGCTGCAGCCTTTGCTTTCGACGAACTGTTGGATTGCCGCGCCGATGTCGCCGAGGAATGCGCCCTCGCGCACTTCGGCAATGCCAAGTTCAAGCGCACGTCTTGCGACCTCGGTTACGTGACGTGCTTCAGGGCTCGGCGTTCCAATATAGAACGTGGCGGAAGTGTCGCCATAAAACCCTTGATAGATCGACGTGACGTCCACGTTGATAATGTCGCCGTTTTGGATCACCTCCGCACCCGGGATCCCATGACAGACAACGTCGTTGATGGATGTGCACACACTCTTGGGGAATCCACGGTAGTTGAGCGGTGCTGGACGTGCACCACGCCGAATGGTGTCTTCGTGGACGAGGGTATTGATCTCGTCGGTGGTCATTCCAGGGCGGAGCGCATTTCCCACCGCGAGTAGAGTTTCGGCGGCCATCAAACCAACGACGCGCATCGCCTCGGCCTCTTTGACATTCTTGATATCGATACCCACGGTCCCTCGTTTTAACGAACACTATTTATCGCGGCGGTTTCAACGGCCGCCTTCTTCACGTCGGGTGCGTCTTGCGTCAAATGAAAGTGTAGCTCGCTGTCTCCGTCCGGGCGAACGTAACGCCGAACGAATACGATGAAGGACATGCCCACGAGGCGCGCGTTAAAGTTCTTAAGCACGCCGAGGGATGCACTTTTCCGCCCCACGTCCAGCGTGAACGGGTCCCCGGGGGGATGCGGCCCCGCCAACCTTTCGGTGACACGAAGGCTGAGCTGGAACGCGGCACCGGAATCTTCCTCACGGGTTGTAACTGTCGCCACGCGCGCCCTAAGCACAGCGTCGGAGGTGATGACCCGCTCCCGAAACTTGGGATCCTGAAGTGGATTGTCGGGCTTTTCGAGCTCCAAGCCCACCGCGCGGGGTTCGATTCCGTCATCGAACAGGTCGGTTTCATGGCCCAAATACGTGGGCAAAGGCCGTTGCGGGACTGCCGGATCGGGGCCGTCCCCGCCGCAGCCGGTGGACAGCAAGACCAAAGATGCTGAGAAAAACGCGTGTCGGATGGGGAGGGCCGCCATTATGCTCATGGAATAGGGCTTGTTGGGATTGAAGAGCCATGGAAAAAACAGACGTGCCATTTCGGGCCCCCCATCACGGAGTTCAAAGCCTCATGATTCAGCGTTTTTTGCCTCAATGGTTGTTAGTTGCCTCGGTTGCCTCATTTGTTGCGTGTAACACTCGCCCACCCGAACAAGTGCACTCGGCAAGGCTCGACAATCCGGACCTGCTCGAAACCCCCAAACTCACCACCGCACCAAGGGGGGTCTTGCGCTCGAGATTTGCGTCGATCGCCGATGGCATTGCCTGGGGCATGACGGATAAGAACGTCGTCGACGTGTACAACCGCGGCGGCGGAGTGTTCGACAATACCTTCGCAACTCGAATCGCATCGCAGCAGGGCAGCCCCGGCTACGACGCAGCGGTTGCGCAGCGCGACGGTTTCAAGCGCGTGTTTGCCGACAGCCTAGTGAAGTTCGTGGATACTCCGACTGGCTTCGATCAGACACCACTCGCCAAGGAATACACCTACGGCAACGACGAATCGCTGCAACACACGTACGTAGGGAAGGCGCGACGCTTCTTTTTCTATTTTGGCGATCACCCACAAACGAAACTCTGGAAAGTGGTCTACGAGTACCCGCTGGAGAAGGATGCCGCGTTCGGCGCCAGCTACAGCGATGCCCTCGCGAAGGTTGGCGAGATTGTTGGGGAAACGCCGGCCGTTCCCGCGGAGACAACGGAAGCTCCTGCGAAGAAGAGCGACTCGAAGAAGAGTGCAGCTGCATCGGGAACGAAGGCACCCTCGAAGAAGGACGAAGCACCGGTAGCACCTGTCACGAACGCGAAGAACGAGTGGGAAGATGGCGACACGCACGCACGCGTTCTTGAACCCGAGCCAGGAAAAGTTTGGATCGTTCTCGAAGAGGTCAGCACGTTGCACAATCTTGCGGCGCTTCGAAAGAACAAGCGCGGTGGCAACGACATCGATCCAGCGATCGCCGAGGCAACGAAAGGTGGCATCAGCGATCCGACCGCAGGCAACCCCAACGCTGCGTCCGGAGAAAAAGCCAAGGACAAGAAGGACAACAAGAAG
>JAHFDX010000772.1 GCA_023248785.1 Myxococcales bacterium | reverse complement strand
GTCAGACCGCAACCCTACGTCCTGCAGAAGCTGCACCTGCTTTGTGATGAGCAAACAATAAAGGAGTCGTTCGAGCGTTTGGGATTCGAGCACGTGCGTCGCGTTCAATTCACCCAGCCGCATTGGACGATTTCTCAGGAGTTCCACCATCTGAAGGAGCGACCCATCAAAACCGAACCGATCGATCGGAGCCTCACGCGTGAGACGCAGGTATGAGGCGCCGACGCGCGCAAGCGAAACCTGCAGATGCTCCCATGGTGTGTGCTCACAAATGCCTTTCCAAACAAATGGGAGTGGATCGACCGGCGTCGTCTCGTCCGCACCGAACTGATGCAGCGCATCGAAACCGTCGTAGTACGCATAGGTCGTTTGTTGCGGAAGACCAAACACGTAGGCCACCTTGCGCGCCAGCTGTTCGCGCAACCCATCGCGCAGCTGATCGTGCGAAATCGCCTTCATCTTGAGAAGAACTTGTCCGTGCAGTTCACGCGTGGTTGCAACAAGTGCAAGCGACTCATTGAATGTGTCGTCGTTGATGAACCCAAGCTCGACGAACACTCGTCCTAAGAACGCGACAGCTTCCGATGTTTGCACTTTCGAGGGCAGGCCGTCGATGAGAAGCAAACTGGCGGTAATACCATTGGGCGCTTCGAACTCGAGAGTGCCGTTCAACCTGCGCTCAAGCGCGTAAACAATGAGGTGAATGGCGGGCGTTTTTGCAAACGTCCCACGCGCTGCAGGTACTGGTCTTGCGTTGGATGAATCAGACGACATTGGAAACGCGAATCTCGCCGAGGGTACACGCACACCCGTAGAGGAGGTAGACTGAGTTTGCGCTCGATGGGCGCCACATCCGATGGCATTGGTTGCAGCATTCGCGCACTTTGAGCTTGTACGCCGTTTGGGGGAAGGCGGGATGGCGGAAGTGTTTTTGGCGCGCAAACGCGGCGCTGAAGGCACCTCGAAGCTATTGGTCGTCAAACGTGTGTTGCCCAAGCTCGAGGCCACTGTGGACGCGCGGGCGATGTTCGTGGAAGAGGCGTAACTTACGACGCGCTTGAATCACCCGAACGTCGTACAGGTGTATGAACTTGTCGATGACGAGCACGACGGCCTTATTTTGGCCATGGAATACGTCGAAGGATCCGACCTTGGTCGTGTTCTATCTACGCTTCGTGCGCGCAGTGAAACGATGCCACCCTTTGTGGGCGCGTGGATCGCCGCGGAAACCGCGCGCGGATTGCACTATGCGCACGAAAAATGTGACGACGCTGGAACGCCCCTGTCGATCGTGCACCGCGATGTGTCTCCCCAAAACGTGCTGATTTCGTGCAACGGCGCTGTCAAGATCACTGATTTTGGAATTGCCACTGGAGCGTATTCGTCTGGGGATGGACGTGCACTTCGCGGAAAGTGCGCCTACATGGCGCCTGAACATGCGCGTGGCGAGAAATCGGACAGAAGAAGCGATATTTACGCGCTGGGCGTCATCCTCCGGGAGATTCTGGCCGGTCGGGTGATTCACGCCAACTTGCGTGGTCCCGCGTTGCTCGATGCGGTTCGCGCCGGTGTCGTCGAACCTCCGAGCCACTTCGTGTCCGATGTCCCGACCGCCCTTGAAGAGATTGCGATGCGCGCGCTCGCACCAGATCCGGAGGCGCGATACCAAAGTGCAAGAGACATGGCGCTCGATCTCGGGAGCTCGATCGTGGCCCGCGGCGAACTCGTCGATGCCCTTGTGCTTGAGACCTTTTTGCGCGAGCGCGATCTCGCCCAACCTTGGGGTGGACCGTGACGTAGTCGCAGACACAAAAACGGAGGCGGGCGCACGAGGGTTCGAAGAGTCGGACGCGGAGCGTGGATATGTTGAGGCGACGCGACGGCTCTTTGGTGTGCTTGGAGCCTCGCGCTCGATGGTTCTCGTCGTCGATTCCCTTGAGCGCGCAGACGCCGCAAGCCTGGGCGCACTTGAAGCGCTCTTGCGCGTACGTGGCCCAGTAAAACTGCTTGTCGTTCTCGTTGCGCGTGACATCGATCGCGTTCGCGACATGCTCTCTTCGTGGATTCGCATTTCACTCTCTCCGATGGATGTCGACGAACAAGTGCGCCTTATCGAAACGCGCCTCGGAGTGAAGGTTGGCGCGCGGCGGGCGTGCGCTGATTTATTGCGGCGCGCGGCCGGAAACCCCTTCTTTTTATTAGAGATGGTCGATGCGCTCGTCGAAAAAGGGGC
>JAHFDX010000771.1 GCA_023248785.1 Myxococcales bacterium | reverse complement strand
GCCGAGTTCGTTGAGTGACACGTCGGCTTTCCGCCGCCGTAACAGCCGGACCAGTAACACCCAATGAGGATTTTCTCGTGCTGATGTCCGCGCGTGGACTTGACCCATTCTTCCACGTTGCCTGTTAGGTCGAACACACCATCGTCGCTCTTGCATCCCTTTTTCGCGCCACTCTTGGTCGCTTGGTACAAAGACTCGTTGTGTGTCTTTGCTTCATCGACAGGCCATTTAGCGAGCGTCCCCTCTTCGACATGTCGCCAAACCTTGTCGTCGTTGCACCGACTATCTTCGTGTTCTTCGGCGTAGGGATATGCCTTCTTTTCTGTTCCTTCGCAGGCGCGAATCCACTCGTCTTCGGTGCAAAGACGTTTCGCCTGTGACTCGCACTTTGACGTGGCATCGATCGCGCTCTGCATGACGGCAGGCTTTGCGCCTTGACGATTGGGCCATTCGTACTTGTCGATGCAATAGTCCTCGACACGAACCATGTTGCGCGGGCAACCACCCCTTTGGTGTTTCGTCGCCACGCGCAGCTTGCTCGAGGTGGTGCTCAGCGAATGAGGGGCGCGCGGCTTCGCCCATGCTGTCCCCCCAAGGCACAGAGCGATAACCGTCAAAGACCATCGAGTCTGCCTCACACCGTTCTTAAACCACGGCCAGAGGCAGCATTCAAATCGAGAGATGCTGTTCAGTAACCGGCGCGCATCGTGGCTACATCTGACGCGTCGAGCTCAACCCTAGAGCTTGTCACCAAGCACACTGCGGTCGTTTTTTTTACGCGAATAACCCGTAATTCCCCAACGAGTTCGATGGGATAGGTGCGCTCGTCGCCGCCATCGGGAGTGCGCTCCATCTGCGGCAGGCCATCGGTCTTGTGGCTGATGCGTTGCCCTGCCTCAGCCGTTGTGAGCGAACGACGCCAAGCATCGCCGCGTCGATAGACGCGCAGCCGGAAACCGGGTGCCACCCCGTGGTCCGAGCCTTTGTCGACAAAGACAACCTGGTTCTGCCCGATGAAGTTGTACGGATAGACCGTCGCGAGGATGCGCGCAGATAGATCGCGATCTGCCGGGACGGGGGAAACGATATCGAACTTTCGCTCAACAGGACCAACACGCACACCTCGCTCGATCGTATCGAGCGCCTCAATCACGGTGGCGCGCGCCATGTGATTTTTTTCTTCCCATCGATTGACGCGAACTGTGCCCACGATGTGAACGAGCCTACCCGCAGATAACGTACGCACCGAGTGAAAGAGCGTGAGCTCTTGACCCACGACGACGTCCTTGCGCTTTGGCACCGAAACGTACACCTCATCGTGCGTCCCCAAGAACATGCGATCTTCCGGCGAACCTACGAGCTCCCCCCAGTCCTCATCGCTGCGATCTTCGATGTAGCCATCGGTTCGCAAGAACACGGTCCCGTCCATGTAGGCGCGTTTGCGATCCAGAAGCCTACTCGAACCCGGCGCAGAGGCTGGAGCCTTGCCTTCGCGCAGTCTGATGACGTCGCCCGGATAGAGCCAATGCGGATTTTGAACTTGTGGATTGAGTGACCAGAGATGCGGCCAAAAGCCGGTGCTCTGAAAGTACTGCTCGGCGATCGTCGACAACGTATCGCCACGCCGAACGACATGCTCATACGGTACTTGACCGGACGGACGTGTGCCCGCCGTGAAGATAGGACTGTCTTTGCCACCACGAACCACGCTTGTGTTGGTTCCGTACTTGTACGTGAAGCTGTCCTTTGGCAGATCGAGGATCTTCCCGTACCCGGGGGTCACAGTATTTGGATTCACGCCGCCTGGGAAATAGGGGACCACCGTTGTGGTTGTTGTCGTATTTCCACCAGGAGCGCCAGGTACATCAGGAACGCTTTGCGCTCGCGCCGTCCCAACCGCCACAATTGAAACAATAAAAGTTACAATATGGTGCGCAAATCTCATCGCGTCTCCGGTTGTGTTGCAACTCGACGCGCGCTTTCGCTGTCGGGGAAGTTCTGCAGCAGCTGCTCCAAATATGCCTCGGCTTTGTCTTTCTGACCCATCGAACGATGCACTACGGAGAGCTTGTAAAGCGCATCCGGTGCCTTCGGACCAACAGAGGAGCGCGCGAGCACCCCCTCAAATTGTTCGGCCGCGCGGGGGAGTTCACCGAGGGCGTAGTAGCATTCACCTCGCCAATACGTCGCGTGCGCGATAAGCGGATGATCCGGCCATTTCACTACAAATGCCGCCATCG
>JAHFDX010000130.1 GCA_023248785.1 Myxococcales bacterium | reverse complement strand
CGATGGAGGACCGAACTGCAACTCCACCATCTCCTGCGACGCGAGCGAGTGTTTGCCAAACGTTGAAGCGATCAGCGACGTATGTCAGCCCAATCGTGCCCCCAACTGCTGCGACGATGCGCACTACGGGCCGAACCAATGCTTGGACGCAGACGCCACCGAGAAAGCGGCCA
Source organism: Myxococcales bacterium (assembly GCA_023248785.1). GTDB lineage: Bacteria > Myxococcota_A > Polyangia > Polyangiales > Polyangiaceae > JAHFDX01. The sequence continues at coordinate 8,366 of JAHFDX010000130.1, read as the reverse complement.
AAGAACTCGCCACCGCGGGCGTTCCTGTTTACGTCATTGGCGTGCCAGGCAGCGGGCCATACGCGAGCGTGCTCGATCGCCTTGCACTCGCCGGAAACACCGCGCGCGAAGGAAGCCCCAAGTACTACCAAGTCACCTCAACAGACTCAGCCGCACTTCACGACGCATTGACGCAAGTGGCCGCGCGGATTGTGGGTTCGTGCACATACTCACTAAAAGAACCCCCAGAGCCCTCGTACGTGAACGTGTACCTCGATGGCAAAGTGGTTCCTCGATCAGGCAACTGGACGCTTGAAGGCAACAGCGTGGCACTGCAGGGCACGGCGTGCGAGCGCGTGCTCAAGGGTGAAGTGCTCAACGTGCGCGTTGTTGTCGGTTGCCCGACTCTGATTCAGTGACGGTTATTTCACGAGGCCAACGTTCACCAGCACGCCATCGAGATTGGGTGCATCGTTATGGGCGTGCGTGCGGTCCGCCATCTCAGCAAGTGCAGCGCACTCCGCGAAAAATGCGGGAACGAGTACGCCGTCATACGCAAGCGAGTTGGCGCCCTTCCAGCCGGCTGCATCGACCACCGTGCCTGCGGGCGTGTCGGGCATCTTGCTCTTCGAACCCGCTTTGAACAGATCCATGTACGAAGCATCCGGATTTAGGCGCAACCAAAGTGCCCCCGTCCCTCGCCCAAGGCCTTCGTAGGCGTGGCGAATGTGCGGCTTGTCCGTGCTGGGTTGTACGTGATCGCGCGCCGCAAAGAGCAGCATCACCTTAAGGTTCGGCAACTTCGCTTTGACCGTCGCGTACTTCGTGCTGCTCGTGCGATACGGCCAATCGCGCAGTGCATCAGCCGCGGTGGCAAGATCACTCGGCCACGGCGATAAGGTGTTCGACGCTTCAAGCGCCGACAGAAGCGCCGACGAGTAATAGAGTTTGCCGCGCATCGTTGGAATGCGATCGCCAAACGGATAATCGCCCGACGAGAGCTTTTTATCGCCATCGAGATCGAAGTACGGAGCCTTGGACGCCGAATCGTAACGGATGCTGCTGTAATTCATCGCAACACCCGCTTCTGTCCACGCGCTTGGATTGTAAAGCGGATTGAGCGCCGCAGGCCCGTTGCCCTTGTTCGTGAAGTAGCCAAGTTCGACGGTCGATTCGGCGTCAAACGTTGGATTCTCGCGGCCAACGAAATATGCAAGCGGCCCAATCGTTTCGCCGTAATCCGCCAGTGCATTGATCGCCGCAATACCTGGATGGGAAAAGGCAAACAGGCCCACGTTGCCAGCTTCGGCGTGTCCTCCCACATGATCCGCAAGCGTGTGGCCGGTCTGGTCTTTCGCAACACCGGTTGCGAATGCGATAGCGCTGGCGAGGGCCGCGATGTCGGTGGGGCCACCGTAGTCATACGTACCCGCGCTTTGCGCGCCCGAGGCAGCGTCTTTCCAACCGGGCCAGAGGTAACTTACGTGAATAAGCCCCTCTTTTTCGGCTTCGAGTGTGTAGAAATCACCTGTCTCCAGAGTGAAGAACGTTTGGACGCTGACGACGACACCGGTGGTCGTGTCATATCGTAACTTTGATGGATACGTAATTTGCAGCGCAACTGTGTGGTCTTCCCCGGGGAGGTTTGTGCCCACGTACACGACGCGCTTAGTCCCGGGATCCATCGTCGTAATTGGCTGCACGCTCCCTTCGAATGGCAGAGCGGCAGCATCGGCGCCCCCTGCCTCGGCATTGCCGTTGTTAGCCGCATCGACGCGCCCTGATTCTAGAGAGCATGCAGAGAGCGCCAAATACACAACGCAAGACACCCGTGCCACTCCGCTAGTGCAGCGTATGGATCTCCCCATTCCCATCAACCATGACAGTCCCTTCGTACGGATGCGGCTGAAAAGGTGCATCCGGAGCGGATTCGAGACGCTCCATGGCAATCAGTGCTTCTTTTCGTGCGCGCTCTTGGCGCTCTTCCATTTCGCCCCAACGTTGGAGCTTTCGCTTCGCAGCGCGCGTTCTGCGAACGTACGCGATGACAAGAATGAAGGCGGCACCGAACCAAAGAATCGAGCCTCCGGTCAGAAACGGAATGATGCTGTAGCGGTTGGCGACTTCTTTTCGCCATTGGAAGTCGAGCCTTCGCAAGTCCGCCGTGTACGATTCCTCAACCGCTTGATCGAACGGCGTGCCCGAACGCACGAGGCCCACAAATCGCGCAAATCGCGCACGATCTTCGTCGCGGAGCATATACCGAACGAAGTCCGCCGACTGGGCATACGCAATCGTAACGCGCTGACTATCGTCCTGAAACGCGCGTTCGAGTTGCCCAAAGGGCACAAGGTTGTTAGCCACGGTGGCTTCCCAGAGCGCTTTCGTACGCGACCACTCGAGCTCGCCCGATTGGTAGATCGCAAGACCCTCCGCAAACCATCGCGGCACGCGTTGTCCATCGGTCGCGTCGTCGAGAGCAACGTGCGCAAGTTCATGGCGGTAAACGTCGATAAGATCCGGTTCTTGGGCACTCAACGGATTTTGAAGCGAAATGACAATGAGCTTTAAGCGCGGATAGGCAACACCCACGCCGTACGAAGGCGGCGGTGCTTCGGGCGGTGCGAGCGCGGCCATTTCTTCGGGCGTGCGCACAATTCGAACATCGACATGATCCAACACCTTTTGGCCAAAGTGAGCAGTGAGCACTCCTTTGAACCGTTCGGATTCGGCGATAAGCGGTGAAACCCGTGCGCTTAGCTGTGCTGGGTAGTGCAAAATCATCCAGCCGAGATCTTTGTGCACAAAATTGGCAGGCACCGTGGGGATGGTCACATCGCCATCAGGTGCGGGCGCGTCGTGTGGCCGGGCATCCGCGGCGCTCGTCCAAAGGATGCTCGCGCTCGCCCATAGAGCGAACGCACAGAGAAGGACGTATGCGCGGCGGTACCAGACCATTAGCGAGGAATGTGCATCTGCCATCCGATTTGGCTAGAGCCTGATGTCGAAGAAATGATCCCAGCCGTGATGCCCCCAGCAGCGGCGGCGCCAACGGCTCCCCAAAACCATGGAGAATCATAGAACTTGCGCGTGCCACTGCGCGCCTTGGCAGGAGTAACGGGAGCGCTGCCGTATGCGATCGAGACGGCCTGCACCGCTTGAGTCCATACGTCCGCTTGAGCTGTATCTGGAAGGTAACTGACGCGCTCAAAGGAATTCGAGGTCGGTGAATAGGGCCATGCGCGGATCGGCTTGGCGAAGACCACGAGAATCGCGCGCACGTGAAGACGTCGCGCCAGGTCTGAAAGCGCAGCGCGCGACATGGGGTCGTCGCCATGAATGCCGCGTCGAAGTTCGGATAGTTCCGTTAGCAACGGTTCGTTGGTTTTTGGTAGCGCGTCGCCGAGAAGTGCACGCGCCGTCGTGTCGTTCAGTCCCGAGGGGCGCAAACCGGGGGTGCGATAAACTTCGCGCGCAAGGTTCCATGCCGCATCGGTCGCCGCTTCTTCAGCGACCACCGCAACACCGAACGCCTCCTGCGCAGATGCATTCATCCCCACAAGGAAAAAGGCCGCGAACCATCGCAGGCTCATGAAGCGGGCCATTTGACCCGAACATCGTAGCGCGCAAACCCCAACGTGTATGGGCGACGCGTGAGCCTTTCGAGCCAAAGCCCCGCTCGCGCGTACACCGGTGCGCTTGTCGACAGCGTCGCTCGAAAATCGGGCGCGGCGCGATGCGTCGTGCATGCGATGAATACGAAGAGCGCAGCGAGTGGAGGTCCGGCGAGCGCCAGCGCTCGGATACGCGAAAATGCACGCTGCGCTGCAAACGCCGACGTGAGAAGGAGCGCAAGGGCATCCAAGAAGAGCGCCGTATTTTCATCGGCCATTACAAGTTTGCGCAGAGTGGACGCAACCGCAAAAAACGCAACGGCGATCGCGGACCACAAGAACGCGCGCTGCACGATCACGGTGCGGTCCTCAAACCAAAACGATGTCCGTGCGACGATGACGCCGATCGTTACAGCGAGGATGAGACCCACAACGCCAAACGTTGCGCCTGCGAGCGCGTGATGGTGCGTGTTCTTTCGTAGGAATGCGCCGACTACGGAAAGCGCGAACCACAAAAGCGCACCCCACCACACGAACGCTCCTGCGCGCACTCGATGATGACGTCGGGTGAGGGCACGCCACCCATGTGCTGCATTTCGCAGGATCGCGATGAGGAGAAGCAACGGAAGAAGTACGCTGCCGGCAAGCGATCCCCATATCTTGAACCAAGAAAGATTCACCGTGATTGCGGCGATGCGGACTGTTGCCGGAATTGCGCAAAGCACCGAGGCAACCACGGCGATGCCAAAGCCGTTGCCCAGCCGAAAAAGGGGGGACGTCGATTCAGGCTCGGGAAGCCAAGAAGGTTGTGCGGGTGGGGGCGTCGGCCCGGCCATGTTCTCTAACGTACTGGTCGTGGTGGGCGCGGTCGATGGGGATGTCATATTCGCGTAACTGTGTTCATCTCAGAACGGGTCGGGGGAAAAGAACGGTGAATCGCCAAGGATCGTTTGCACCTGGCGAACCACCTCTTCGCTCGCAACGCGAAGGCCGCCTGCCTGCCAAAGGGAGCGCACGGGGACGCCACCAAGAAAAAGACGGGCCATCGCCATCCTGGATCCGGTGAGCATCGCAGTCTCGCTTGTCGGCGTGACAGAAGCGCGCCGATCTCGCACCGTTACACACCATCTCTCCATCCCCTGCGGTGTCTCGATGCCCACGACCATGACGCCGTCGCCTTCATAGCCCCGCGAGGAAAGGGCCGCGCGCGTGTCCATCAGCTTGACCGATGGGCCCGCGGCAAGCGTTCCCATCGGATGTTCGAGGGCCAGCGTGCCAAAGCGACTCTCGTCGAGATCCAACGCCGCTGTGAGAACGGGATCACTGAGCGAAACGTTCCACTCGATGGTGGTAACTTGATCCCTCTGGAGCGCGATTGCACCCCAAAGTGCGTGTCGCGCCAGTTCATTGAGCGCGGCAAAATCGCGCACAACAAGTGTCGTTTCGGCATGCGCCTCCCTTTGAGAGAGTTGCCAGACCACATAGCCGTCGAGCATGCCGTCATGTTCGTGCACAAGGCACACGCTGCGTTCCGTGAGAGCCTGCTGCTCCCACCATGCGCCGTCTCGGCGCAGAAATCCTGTCGCCTGATGCGCGCGCGCAACATCTACAGTTGCGATCGCGTCGAAATCAGCACGCTGAAGCGGGCGCACCCCTGCGACCTTGGGAGGTTGAACCAATAATGCACGAGGAGTGAGGTGCAGTTGAACGTACGGGCTGGTCGCTCCGTAGGCGAAACGTTCATAGAAACGATACCGGAATGGATACAAAAGCGCGGCCACAGCGCCACGTTCGTAAAAATGCGCATGGACGGCATCGATTAAAAACGTGGCAACGCCTTGTCCACGCACCTCCGGAGCGACTCCCACGCTAGCGACAAGCCCCGTGGGGACGGGGCGCCCTCCCACAAAGAGCTCCGACATCGAGGCAAATGCGTGCGCAACAATGGACCCTTGAGCCTCGACAACGCAGAGATCATCGAACACAAAACACGGTTTTTTGTTGATGAAGTTGCGTCTTCGCTCTTCGTAGCCCCGAGGATCGGGAAACGTCTGCGTGTGGATCTCCACGAGGCGATCCACGTCGTCCATGGTGGCTTTGCGCAATCGTAGGGGCGACTTCATGCCAGCATTTTGGCCAAATGTAGGCGTGATTGCTACACTTGTGCGTTGGCTGGAAATTGGGCCACGTGTGTAGGCGCGTGATAGCGGCGAAGTATGGCCGAAGAAGAGCTTGTCGAATCACCAGCGCGGGCGACCGCTCGTTTGGGTGGAGCTAAGGCAGACTTTGTGGGCTCGCTCGGGCGCAAAGTAGCCGAATGCAACGACCTCATTCGTGAGCTCGAAAGTTCCCCATCGAAGGACGGAGCTCGCTCCCAACTCCAGCGCAAGCTTGCCGCGCTCGAAGTGGGCGCGCGATTTCTTCGCTTCGAAAAGCTCACGCATTCGCTTCAAGACCTTTCGCGCATGCTGCAAGGCAATCAAGACGCCGCCGTCGACTTTCGCGTGCTTGGTCGTTCCGTTTTGGCCTTGCCCACGCTCGTATGGAACGATGAGGCGCCGAGAACTTCCTCACCGAGTGTCGATGCAACCTTGGTCGCGGCGCTGGTGCTCGGCGGCGCTGACCTCACCGAAATGATGCAGCGAGAAGCGTTTTCGCGTCGAAGGTTCAGTTGCGAACAGACGACCGATTCGGAGGAAGCCGAAACGCTCGCACGCTCGTACGCGCCCGACATCATTGTCGTCGATGCGGACGTTCCCTGTGCATTTGAGTTTGCGAGCAAGCTCTTCGACGACCCATGGTCGGAGCCCGTACCTATCATCGTGGTTGGTACGTTCGACATCGAAGGCGACCGAGCGCAGTACACGAAGCTTGGAGTGACCAAGACCCTCATTAAGCCCATCTTGCGTACGACGCTTGTCGTTGCGTGCGCACAAGCACTCGATTTGCGCGAGGGACGCACCGTTCAGCTGACCGCGTCACAAGTTTCGCTCGAAGAGCTTGGCGATAAAATTGCGAACGAAGTGCGACGCTCGCTCGTCGATGTCATCGATTTGAAGCAGCGACGCGAATGGGTGTCGCGAAGTGATGAAGTTTGGGGCGTTTTTTTGGGTGCCATCGCACGCGCACGCGACGTCATTTCGCGCAGCACGTCCGGGTCCGTTCGCTATCCGCGCACGCAAACCGACAGCGTGACCGTCGTCTCGAGCCTACTCGAAGAGAGCTCGGCGCTCATGAGTGTTCGCGCCGGGCCGGAGGGGGCAGTCGACGTTTCACTCGAAGGGGTTCGTGTTCTCATCGCCGATGACGACCCGTCCGTCACGTGGTTCATTGCAGACCTGCTCCGCACGGCGGGGTGCGAAGTTCACGAGACTACCGACGGGCAAGAAGCCTTTGAGCTTGCCTGCCGCGTCCATCCGCACCTCATCTTGGCGGACATCGTCATGCCCGGGCAGGATGGCTTCGCACTCTGTCGCAAATTGCGGCGCGATCCCGTTCTTAGGCACGTCCCCGTCATTCTCTTGTCGTGGAAAGATGATCTGCTGCAGCGGGTGCGCGAACTCGGCGCGAATGCCTCTGGGTATCTGCGAAAAGAGAGTGACAGCGCGGCCATCTTGGCGCGCGTGCGTGAAGCACTGATTCCGCGCATGAAAATCATGGCGCGCCTTTCGGCGGAGGACGCCGCGTATGGTCGCATTGACGGCATCGGAACGCTCGGGCTTCTGCAGGCGGTCCAAACGATTCGGCCCAACTCTCGCATTTCGATTCAAGATGCGAGCTTTCTCTATGAGCTCGAACTTCGCGAGGGTGTTCTCATTCGCGCAACTCGAATTGCACCCGACGGCAACATGGAGTGCGGATTGTCTGCACTCCAAGCATTACTTGGAGTGTCGGCGGCGAGATTCGTTGTCCTTGCTGCCGACAACGAACTGGAAAGCGAATTTGTAGCGGGGGAGCGGGGCGAGGCATTTGCTCCCTATCTCGTACTTGCGCGTGCGGCACTTTCGCTTTGCACGGGCTCTCGTATTGCGCACATCGAAGGCATCGAGTTTGACGAACACATTATCGAAGACTATCTGAAAGCAACGCCGGATCCGGCGCGACACATTCTAAAGCGATTGGTACGCGGAGACTCCGCGCGAAGACTCCTCGTTACTGGTGAAGTGGCTCCCGGCATGCTTGAAGACGTACTTGCCGACGTGGCCGCACGCGGCGGCGTTCTGGCGATTCGAAACAACGTTGGTGACGATTTGCTTGATGCCGCTCTTCACGAAGCGCGCGCCATCCAGGATGGAGCACAAAGGCGAGTGACTCGTTCGCTTCCCGAGCCGGTTCAAGGCAGCCTAACCATGCACCCACCGGTGACTGAGCCATCGGCCGAACCGACGAAGGAAGCCTTGCGCGAAGCCGCAACCGACTGGGTTGGAATGCAAACACTCGCATCCGATGCGCCCACGCTCGACTCCTGTCCTGATGAACCATCTCCACCACCAAAGGGCGCGCAGGAATCCGTAATCGAGACCGCCGCGCCGGTGATTGAACCCGACGTCGAGTCTTCAAGCCCGACGTCGCGCGGTGAACTCGATACAAATTGGCTTGATGCCGCCGAACCTTCCTCAAAGGTCGCCAATGCTCAGTCGATACTCATTCCAAAGGCCGTTGTGGCTGAACTCAAGGAAGGCCCCCTGCCAAAGAGCAAAATGTCTCAAGCCTCAGTCGTTTTTCTGCTCGCGATGATTGCGGTGGGTCTTGGGACGCTTGGCTTTAAGACAC
>JAHFDX010000129.1 GCA_023248785.1 Myxococcales bacterium | reverse complement strand
TGGCGTAAGAGTCTTTACACTGCCCTGTGTTCCGACGGGCATGAACGTTGGCAGATCCACATCGCCGTGCGGAGTGTAAAGCACGCTCCGACGCGCTCTTCCGTCTGTTGCGAGTACGCGAAACGCGAATCCTTCGGCGTGGGGCTTCACGGTGTATTTTCCTGTTGCGGATGGATGAGCATGGCGTCGCCGTACGAATAGAAGCGGTACTGCTTAGCAATCGCTTCTTGATACGCACGGAGCACGCGGTCTTTTTCGCCGAACGCGGAGACGAGAGCGAGCAACGTAGACCTCGGAAGGTGAAAGTTCGTGAGCAACAGGTCCACGACGTTGAAGTGATACGGCGGCTGTATTAAGAGACGAGTGCCAGCACTTTGAGGGATTACGTAGCCGATGTGGTCACGATCTGCGGCCGACTCGAGGGCTCGCGCGGTGGTCGTTCCGATGGCCACGACAGGTTTTCCTCTTTTGCGTGCAGCTGCGATCGACTCCGCGGCGTGTTTCGAAATGGTGAAGAACTCTTCGTGCATAGGGTGCTCGTCGAGGTCCGAAACCGTGACGGGCTGGAACGTTCCGAGTCCGACGTGCAATGTGATGGTTGCGACCTCGCACCCCGTCACCGCGAGTTGTCCGAGCAAGCGTGGAGTGAAGTGCAGCCCTGCCGTCGGAGCAGCGATGGCACCCGGGGCCCGGGCGAATATCGTTTGATAGCGCTCGGCATCGTCTTCGGTAGCCTCCCGTTTGATGTACGGGGGCAGGGGTATTTGGCCAACCGCGTAGATGGCTTCGTGTAATGGCTCGCCGTCGCGGGAGTAGAGGGCCACTTCGAGCAATCCATCTTCCTTCGCCCGACCCATCAGGCGTGCACGCACGCGGTTGAAGTCAAACTCGGCGCCTTCGCGCAACGGCTTGGATGCCCTGCCCATGGCGCGCCACACCTCCGCATGAACGGTGTGTCCATCGACTTCGACCGGCACTTCTACGTCCATCGACCTCACAAGAAAAATCTCAACGCGGCCACCCGTGTCGGCCTTTCGACCCACGAGCCGTGCAGGAATCACGCGTGTGTCGTTGAACACCAAGAGCGATTCGCTTGGCAGATGCGAAGCAAGATTGCACACGTGCGAGTGCTCCACCTCCTCGTGCCCGGCCCGAAGCACAAGCAGGCGTGCGCTATCGCGGGGCTCCACGGGTTCTTGCGCAATACGCTCGGGAGGGAGCTCGAACACGAACTCATCAACTCGCATAGGAACGCGAGCTCTTATCGCGATTCGGATCCCGACGCGATAGATTCGACGCTATCGATGCGTTCCGCGCGTTTACTGACGCTGCTTGCCCTCTTTGGATGTTCCAAGCCGGACACGAAGGGCGAGCCAAAAGGTCTCCCGCCAAGCGCCATGAGTGCGGCTACGCCACTGCCCGTGGAGGCACGTCCTTTTGCTGAAAAACTTGCATCCTGCAAGTTCGATCCGATGCAAGGTTTGGATGGAAATTGCAGGACTTTTGCTTCGTGGATGGACGCGACCGATGGATTTGAAGACGGGCGGGCAGATACGTGGCTTGTCCTCTTGTTGTCCTCGTCGGATCCAAAGTGGCGATACCTAGCTACGCGAAAACTCGAGGCGACAGGTCAACGATATCGCGAGGAAGAAGGGCTCGTTGTGCGCGTGATCGAAGCGGCCGAGCGCGAACGACTGGCTCCGGTGGGTTCGTCGCTGGGAAGGCTCTTGGCACGGGTTCGCATTGACCGCGTGTCCGTGCTCGATCGGATTCGCATGCTCGCACTTCGTCATGAACTTCTGCCATTGCGGGTGTCGCTCTTGCAGGAAATCGCCTTTTACAACCAGGGCTCGCGTGCCGTGTTTGAGCTGGTGCGCGACTGCGCGGAGCTCAGCGTTCCAGAAATTCGAATTGCGTCGATGGATGGTCTGTGGACGGGCGGAGTCCGTCGTCCGGTCGAGACGTGCGCTGTGTGGCGAAAACACGTGGACGATGCGTCGTCGGATGAGGTGGCGGCGCGCGCCGGATTGCATTTGACCGGCTGGGGACATTGCCACAGCGATCTTGGTGAGTGGATGCGACTCCTTGAAGCACGTGTTCACGCCGATCGACTCCCGCTTGCGGCCTTCATGGAAAGCTGCACCAACATCTGCAAGGACAACGGTGCCGATTCGTTGTTGAAGCGACGAGCACTTCGCTTGGCGGTTGACGTGGCTACACGCGTGACCGCTTTCGCCGAGGTCCGTTCGAGCGCGCTGCAAGCGGCCGTTGTCTGCGACAAGACCGAAGGCGTTCTCCTCGCTCAACGTCTCGCGCGCGACTCAAATAGTCACGTAGCCGAGGTTGCAAGAACCATTGTTGTGGGGAAGTGAGAGTACACTCGACGAGTTACTGATCGACGAGTTACTGATCGTGAAAGAGCGGGGCGCGCTGCTCCATGAATTGGCGCATGCGCTCGCTCTCTTCGGGAGATAACTCGTCGAACCGGACGCCAAATCCGGGAGGTGCGTCCTCGGCTGAGGACCACGTTCGGATCCATTGCACGATGGCATCTACGCAGATGGGTTCGTCTGATCCTGGAAGAAAGATCGCAAAGCTCAGCTTACTTCCAACCGGGCGAATTTGGTGCGTTGCAACGAAAAGGCCGCCCTCGGAGAGATTCTCGGTCAGGCCCATAAAAAAGTTCGATTCGCTTCCCATAGTGACGTGCAACGCGGTATCGAGACGTCGGAATGCGCGCGCCTCATTGTTGGGCGCGGGTCTTGTTGGCGCTGGGCGGATGGGCTCCAATTGAACGTGCTCGATGACGAGGCTCTCACGCTCGCGTGGACCATCGTTCCATATCGGTTGCGTTCGGAGGTTTCGCGGAATGAACTCGTTTTCAGGGAAGCGCAAATCGACCCAGGCCTCACGAAAAAGGTAGCGGGCCGCGCGCGTGACGTCCGCGTAGTAGACGGCAAGGAGCGTCCACGCGCGCATGAGCAGGTCTTTGTGGTCCCCGGCCAATGCCTTGATTCGGCCTGTTTGCTCTTCGATACGGAGCGCGAGTACGCGTGCCAATTGCTCATCGCGCGGTACGAAATGCCGGGAATCGGACGAGAGCGATTTGAAGTGCTCGGCGTAGAGGTCACTCAGAAGGCGTAAATCACGGGGCAAATCGATCACGTCCGCGCGCTGAAGCAAATCAAGTTTGCCCTCTACTTCAGCGACCGTATCGAGATGATATTGCAGAACGCGCATCATTCGCGCGCGAACGGCCAGTGCCTCTTGAGCCACGGGATCAAGAAGTTCTTCCTGAATCCCAAGCTGCGACAGCGAGTGGAGCACGATGTGCGCAAGATCGGGCAGCAAGTCGAGCGCTTCTGGATCGAAGGCCCCGGCTCGTGCGAAGCGGACAAGTTCGTCTCGAAGATTGGCGCGACGGATCGTGGCCGCCACCAGCATTGCCGCAAGCGCAACGCCCCTTGGTTGAAGCGGTGGTGGAAGCATTTCGTCTGGAGTCAGTGCATCGAGCCGCGTCTTAACGCGCTGTACAGCGGCTTCGGCTCTGGCTGCTTCATCCAATGCGGCGGCTTCGTCCATGGTCGTCATCGTGCCTAAGGATCTCACATGCGCGGCGCATGTATCAAGTCGGGTGATTGGGGTATGCCCTCAAATTAGGGCACCTAGCGTATTTCCTAGGCTACTTCAGACGTGCGGTAGGTGATCCGCGGGCGAGTCATCTTTCGCCAAAGGGTGGTGGGCGAGATACCTAAGCGGTCTGCGGCGCGTTCGCGGTTGCCTTCGCTGTCGGTCAGGGCGCCTTCGATGGCCCGCCGCTCCGCATCGTCGACCACTTGCGCTAGCGCTCGTGAAGGCCGAACGCCCGAAGGCGAGTCTTCATACAACGTTGGCGTTTGCAGCAAATCGTCGCCGCTGATTGTGCCGTCGGCAACCAGCGCGACGGCTTGTTCGATCATGTGTTCGAGCTCTCGCACGTTTCCCGGAAAGTCGTACGCGGCAAGGGCCTCGTAAACACCCTCGTGGAAACGGGTCCGCGTGCCAAGCCTGCGATTGTACTTGTCGAGGAAGTAGTTCGATAAGAAGGGGATATCTTCGCGTCGATCGCGCAGCGCGGGCAAGTGCAGCCGAGCAACGTTTAGCCGGTAGTAGAGGTCTCGGCGAAAGCGCTTCTCGGCAACCGCTGTGAGCAAATCTTGATTGGTTGCAGCAATAATCCGCACATCAATGCGCACGGGTCTGTTTTCGCCGACGCGACGGATCTCGTTCTCTTGGATGGCGCGGAGCAGCTTCGCTTGAAACGTTGGTGTTGTTTCGGCGATTTCGTCGAAAAAAAACGTGCCGCTGTTGGCCTCCTCCAACAGCCCTTTTCGCGCTGAAATAGCACCGGTGAACGCACCTTTTGCATGCCCGAACAATTCACTCTCGAGCAAGGTCTCGGTGATGGCTGCGCAGTTCACAGGGACAAATGGTTGGTCGGCGCGGCGCGAGTTGGCGTGAATGGCCTTGGCGACAAGTTCCTTGCCCGTGCCGCTTTCGCCCGTGATGAGAGCGATTGCATCCGTTGGGGCGATGCGCACAATGCGTGCAAGAACATCGCGCACAGCACGCGATTGGCCGACGATGTTCTCGACCTTGTATCGGTCTCGGAACTCTTGCGCAAGGAACGCGACATCGTGCGAAAGGCGGCGTTTTTCGACGGCCTTGCCAACACGTACGAGAAGCTCATCTTCGTGAAAGGGCTTTTGAACGTAATCAATGGCACCCATCCGAATCGCTTCGACCGCGCTATCGATCGTGCCGTAGGCCGTCATCACAATCACTTCGGTTTGGGGCGAGGTGGCCTTGATGCCACGGATCACATCGAAGCCGGTGGTTGACCCCATTTTCAGGTCAGTAATCACTACGTCGTAGGGGCGTGCTTCGCCAAGGGCACAGGCTTGCTCACCACCTTCGGCTTCGTCGACCTCGTACCCGGCGCCACGAAGCATCATTGCGAGGGTCGTTCGCATATTTCGTTGATCGTCAACGATGAGCAATTTGGTCGAGTGCGGCATGAAGCGCGAAGGTTCCCTGTGGGGGGAGGGTAGAGGCGACCACTCTAGTAAGCAACGCCCAGCAGGAGGCGCAGTGCGAAGGCAGGGCCGAGCTCCCAAGCCTTGGTGTCGTTGATGCTCGTCGTCTGCCCGGGCAGATAATCAAGCCCGCCTAGAGGAAAAAAGAGACCCATTTGTAGTGCAGAGAAAAATCCGCCAACCTTGTTGGGATCGTCGTTGAGCGAACCGTCGCGCGACTGAAAGTAAAGCTGAATATCGCCTTCGAGGCCGAGATCGCGCTTGTGACCAGGTGTTTGCAGGTACTCGCTGGCGCGCGTCCAAATGATTGCGCCACCGATGCCGAACCGCTGGCCGTTCGCATTTCGAACGAAGTCGTAGTCGACGCTCGGTCGGAAGTAATACGAACCCTGCACGCGCGACATGATGTTGCGGTGGAAGATGAGGTCGATGCGGTAATCCGGGTGAAAACGAAACGTGCTGAGTGGTCCGGGGCCGAGCCTTGGGTCGAGGCCGCTCGAGCTCGGCGCAATGCTGCCCGTCCAAGGGTCTCCACTTGCCCAGCCGAAGCCGAAGTTCACGCGCAACTTATCTTCGATGGCGCGAAACTCGGTTTGCGTGGCTAGCCCTGACTGACGGACAGGCAGGGGATTGTTGACGTCTTGCTTGTACGGCGAGTTCGCGATTTCGCCGTATACCGTTGCGAATTCCGCCTCGAAACGAAGCTTGTTCCACAGAATTTGGAGCCACAAATCCGGGATGATGGCCTTCGCCCCGCGGTATTCGAGCCCACGGTTGTTGGTTGTATTGGTAAAGGAACTTGACAATGGCGTTTCGGTTGACGCGACGTCGAGATTTTGTTGGCGGTACGTGGTGTACAAACCGCCATTAACAACCACCTGTCCGCGAGCAAGGCGAAGGCGTTGCTCTTCAACGTCGAGCTTGCGTGCGAGGATGAGGCCCCATTGGTCGACGCTTACTGAGTTGGCGCGAACGTACGGTTGGCCGCCGTACACCGAGTATGCGTTCTGGCTCGTGATGCCGGACGCGGGATAGTCCCACATGGCGGCGAAGTAGAGATCGAGCGATTTTACGCCGGTCACGAACATGATCCGATCGACGGTCGATTGCCAATCGGAGTCGATCGTATCGCCCGCGTTGGCGAACATGCCGAGGCCCCAATGGTTTGGCATGCGGCCAAACCGAAGTTGGCCGAGAGGCGTTTGGTACTCGGCCCAAACGCGTTTCACCGCAATGGAGTCAGAGAGAGAGTTGACCCCGGACGTTGGTGGGCCTTGCGTGTTCGAGAACACCGCGAGTGGGGAGTACCCGTTGTAGCCACCGCGCAAGTACCCCCCGGCGCCGGGCGCGACACCCAACGAATCGGGTGTTGAACCAAAGATGAGGTTATCGAGCGCATCGACTTGGGTGAGAATTCGCAGGTTGTCCGAGATGTGAATCTCTGGCGAAATGCGAAAACGCATGTTCGTAAACTGCAAAAGTTTGTTCGAGCACTGCGGGGGCGCGCCTCCGGGTGGACACAGATCCACGTTGCGCGGGGTGCCCGACGAATCGACGTACGAGTGGTCGATGGGGTTCGGCCATAAGTTATGCGGATCGCTCCCCGCATTTTCGTGGCGGCTGAGCGCAAAATTATTCCACAACTCCCAACGTGTGCGGAAGTACCCGTGCAGTTCAACGACGGGTCTCGTGCGGCCCCACCAAACGTCGCTGAACACCTCGTCCTTGCGTTGAGGCAGGGCGGAGCCTGGCATCGAATCGGGTGGCGGCGCTGAAGGCTTGCTTTCGGGTGTGGTGGGCGTGCGGTCTTTGCCTGCCGGTGTAATGGTCATCGGCTCGGGTTCGACGCGTTCGATCACAGCGGGGCGCTTTGGGGGCACCGCATCTTGGACGGGTTGCGCCTGTGCGAGCGTTGCCGTCGCGAGGACGCTAAGTGCGCCGAGGGCACGTACACTCAGAACCGTCGAGCGGTAAGGCATGGTGCCCAGCTTCTATCACGGGTGCGCTCAAATTCAGAAGGATTCGAGCAGCCGACAACGAGCCCAAGAAATAACGCGATGCTTGTTACAATATTTTTTTTGCGTTGAGCGCCTGCTTTAGGACAGGGCTTGGTCGAAATGTGAGAACCCGCCGCTCGCTAATTTCGAGGGGATCACCCGTTTGTGGATTGCGACCCGGACGCGAACGCTTGTCACGGAGAAGGAAATTTCCGAACCCGCTGATCTTGATCTTTTCGCCTCGCGCGAGGGTTTCCTTCATGGTCGTGAACACCAGATCCACGAGCGCCGCGGCGTCTTTGCGCGAAAGTCCTTGGATGACGTCGTGTAGACTGGCGGCGATCTCGGCTTTAGTCACGGAAGCATCCTAGCAAGAGCGCGAAAAAGGAACATCGGATAGAACCGGTTCGAAAACCGTAGCGAGCGGCTCAAGACTAGGAAGGGCGAGCGAGGAATACTGACGTATTTTGAGCGAGCCCGACCGACGGATTGAGTCGCGCAGTAGGTTTGCGGACCGGTTCTACGCTGCCAATTCGCCGCGTGAGGGCTCGGGGGACGGGACCGCTGCCGAGTTGAGTTCTGCGATGACGGCCACTTCGGTGGCTCTACGACGTGCCTGCTGCTCGGCGACTACATGGTACGCGACGTACGAGTAGCCAACAAGGAACAGAAGTGCGAACGGTGTCGCAAACCAGTGGCCCGTTTCGATCGACGCCACCGTTGAAGCGAGCGATACGAACGCTAGCGCGATCTCGACGAGTGGCAAATCTGCCACCGCGCGGTAACGGCCTTGGAGGTTGCCTTTCTTGGGCGTGCGGACGAACTCGCCGGCCATCGAGCTAAAGCCTTCGAACACCGCCTTTGTTAAGTGCGGTGCGAGCCCCGCGCCGAGCGCGATGAGAGCTGGCATCACACGAAGTGCATCGCGGCGCCGACGCCCCTGGGCGAGCTCTGCCATGCAATAGAACGCCGCGAGCGATCCTGTGGTTCCGATGCAAAGCGGAAGATCGATGGCGAGCATCGTTACCGGGTTCGTTGCCGGCATGAGCATGAGCGCTGGCAACAAGAGCACGCTCAAGAACACCATCAGCGGATACGCAAAATGCGGCGTGAGGTGAAAGAATGCCTCGATGCGCTGCATCGGTGAAAGGTTCGACGAAAGCACGCGCTTTAGAAGCTTGCGCGCGGTTTGCACTGTACCCTTGGCCCAACGGAATTGTTGCGCGCGGAATGCGCTGATGTCTTCCGGGAGCTCGGCAGGGCTCACCACATCTTCACGGTAAACGAAACGCCAGCCCTTGAGTTGCGCGCGGTAGGACAGGTCGAGATCTTCGGTCAACGTGTCGTGTTGCCAACCACCGGCGTCGTCGATGGCCGACCTTCGCCACATGCCGCCCGTACCTGAAAAGTTGAAGAGCCAACCCGCGGCCGAACGCGCGCGGTTTTCCACGAGGTGATGCCCGTCGAGCAT